>NZ_MJGC01000050.1 GCF_001746915.1 Desertifilum tharense IPPAS B-1220 | reverse complement strand
TCGGTTGCATACCCATCTGGCGGAGAACAAATCGGATATTGAGTATAGCCTTGCCACGTTTGGCATGACGCCGGGAGATTATGCAGAGTCTGTGGGTTGACTCCCAACTCCCTTCTTCCCCAACCCCTAACTCCCAATTCCCAACTCCCTCTCCCTACTGAGAACTGCTGTGAATCTGCCAAACTTTAATAGTGCGATCGCTACTGCCGCTAATCAAGGTTTTACCATCGGGACTAAAGGCGATCGCTAGCACTTCTTCATTGTGATCGTTAAGGGTTCCCAGCCATTTTTGTTCTCCAATATCCCAAAGTTTAATGGTTTTGTCAGCGCTACCACTCGCTAAGTATCGACCATCGGGGCTAATGGCGATCGCTCTCACGGTATCGTAATGACCCTCTCGTCCCGATAGCGTTCCTTTGAGTTGTCCGGTGGCTAAGTCCCACAGGTAAATCTGTTGGCTTTGGCTGCTAGCGAGGGTTTGACCATCGGCACTGAGAACCATTGCTTCAACGGGCAAATCCACCGAGGTTAAGGGCGGTTGTGCTTGCAACGTATCGAGGTGAATGCGATAAATTTTACCGCTTTCAGTCCCCGCTAGCAGCGTTTGTTCGGTGGGCGTAATGATGACGGCATTGATCCAACCCGCATTCAGGGTATCGAAGCTTCGCAGGCGGCTGCCATCGGATAGGTTCCATAATCTTAAGGTGCGATCGCGGCTGCCGGTGGCGAGGAGTTGTTTATTGGGGGCTACAGCCAGGGCGACTACGCCTTTTTGGGGTTGTAGAGTGCGGGTGAGTTGGTTGCTTTTGAGATTCCAAACCTTGATCGCATCGTCGCTGCGGCTAGCACTAATCAGGGTTTCGCCGTTGGGGGTAATGGCGATCGCATTCACTAAGGCAGCATTAGGGGAAGAGCGATCGTTAAGGGTCAAAAGCGAGGGATTAGAGGTTAAACTGCGAAGTGCGATCGCGCCATTCCCATCATTGGCGGCAAAAAACTGACCGTTTGGACTCATCACCAAGCTATTAATGGGAACGGCTGTGGAAATCGTTTGCACCAAATCGACCTGAATGCGATTAGTTTGAATTTCCGTCTGTGGCGTTGGCGAAATTGGGCTAAGTTGCGGCGGTGCATTGCCGTACACGATTCCTGCTAGCGCCACCCCCAAGATAAATAAACCCGCAAGCAGAGGATTGACTGGGGGCAAAGAAAACTCTAATAGCGGCCCTCCAGAAGACCGTCTGAAGCTGGAAGAAGAACTGATACCAGGGGAGACGGCTACAGGCGTTCTCGCGCGAGTCGGGGCTAATAAACCGACTTTAGCAGCAGTTGCCGGGGCTTTCACCGTTCGCTGCATGGGGAAAAGCGGGGCCGGCTGAACTGGAATTTTCTTTTGGGGGATGGGTTTGAGGTGTTGGCCGCGTTTTACGGCTTCCTGGGAGGGGAACGGATCGCGGCCGCCTAGGGCAGAGGCGCGATCGCACCAAGGACAGCGAGACAAATGGCTGCTATAGCGATGCTGGTCGTTTTTGGCACAAGTCACCAGCGAATCTTCGGCATTAGAGAGGGCGCTTGCCCAAGTCCGCGCATCTGGGCGCACTCCCGGATTGAGATAGCCATCTTCAAAGCAGCGAATAAACAACTCTTGCAGCATTGGATGCAAAATTTCAAACGGCGGCGCAACTGGCATGGGCGTGACGGGAACCCGCTTGCGCCCGTAAGGAAAATAGCCCTCGGCAATCCGCTTCTCCATCGGAGGCGGGTCTCCTGGCAGCTTGTAGACGCCTGCAAATGGGTGCGTCCCCTCCATCAACAGTTGAAAAATCAGCACCGCCAAGCCGAAAAGATCGTGTTCTGGGGCGCGATCTAGAGTGGCAAACGATTGGCCCTGCAATTCGGGTGGGGTAAACTCGGCTTTCCCAACCGGACAGCGGTAAACTTCCCCCGTATCCGGATCGCGCACTTGGATCGAGTCAATATCCACCAATGTCACTAGCGCTGTATCCGTTAGCAGAATATTCGATTCATTGACATCGCCAATGGCATACCCGCGCGCGTGTAACGCACTCACCGCCGCCGCCAGGTTGCGGGCCGTGCGGTGCAAATATAGATAATTAAATAACGGGCATTGCGTCCGGCGGGTTTTGGGGTTGTAAAAGTCAATCAGCGGGCGCATCCCCGTAACGCGCGGCATCAGAAACCCGGCAACTTGGGTTTTACTGCCTTTAGCTGTTCCCCCTGCTAAGAGTAAATCGCTAGGCCACGCGAAGGACAGATGCCCTTGGGCGGCGGTGGGGTTATCGGGCGGGTTTGCCAGTTGAATCGCTAGTTTGCGCGTGTAGAGGGGTTTGGATTTGCGGTACACTTTCGCGACTAGGCGATCGTCTCCAGGAAGCGCAAACACTCTGGCTTCGCCGCCTGCACCAATCTCTAAAGCGGTATCGAGTTGAACGATCTGGCGATTTGAAAGGCGTTGAAACCGCATAAGGAAGTGCTGAGTAAGTTCCGAGTTCCGAGTTCCGAGTTCTGAGTGGGAAATTTAGTGCGAAGTGGAAAGTGCTATTGCGCGGTTCTTGGTGCTGAGTGAGTTCTGAGTGGAGAAAGCTAGCAATCGGGTGATAGTGGTTAACTGTTTTTCAGCGTTGCCAGGAGGATGGTTAGATCGTCATCGGTGCGATCTGTAATTCTAGGGTGACGGAGAAATTCTAGCAGTTGATGCTTGGCAGATGCTTCATCGGGGATATGAGTAACAAAGTGAAATAAAGGATTGAAAAAGGGTTGGTGGGGGGTTCCTTCCGGGAATTTTAGCGCGAGTCGCTGCAATCCATCGGAAAATAGGGCTAAGTGTAAGGCTTCGCCGCGCCAAACTCGGATTTGGGCGGTTTTGAGGGCGGTTTGGGAAATTAAAAAGGTGGTTTCGTTGGCGTATTCTCCGCAGTCAGGGGCGGTAAGCGCGATCAAATTGCCTTGGGGATCGCCTACGACAGCCGCGCCATCGCCCACTTGGGCAACGGCAACCAGTTCTGGGGTAGCGACGACTAAGATTAAGGTGGTGGCTAAGTCTCGGATGGCGACATCGCGGGTTGAGGCTTCTTGGGCGATCGCGCTTTGGGCCGTTTGTAATGTCTCGCTGAGTAGGGTTTCCCAACTGCGATCGTCATGGAATTCTGGCTGGGCGATCGCTTTTGTGCCCAGGGTTTCGACTGCTGTTTGAACTGCGATCGCCGCCCCCACTTCCCCCAAGGGCGCAGAACCCGCCCCATCTGCCACCGCCGCGACTAAAATCCCTTGCGATAAGCGGTTCCAGTGATGAGCATCTTGGCAGGGAAGTCCGCGTTTTTCATGACTTGTTCCAGGAACAGAAGCCGGAACCACTCGCCAGTAATTGAGGTTTCGATGAGGTTCCCCACACGCAAGTTCAAGTTCTGAATTACTCATTAAACCGTTCCCCATCCCGGCGGTGGTAAAGCAACCTGATCGTCAATCTTAGAATGCGAAACCGCAGACATCGAAGCCGACAACCACAGGAACATCTCCACAAAGTTTAATCCTTTTAACTTCACTGGAGTTCTCACCACAATTTCGCTCAAGCGCTCCATGTCAGCATTCTCAACCCCCACCGCAAAAAAGGCAACGTGCTTATTATTCTCATCCTCCCGCAGGCGTTGCGCGGCTTTAGCAACCACATCCTCCGGTTCCCCCTGGGGTGCGCCATCGGTAATCATAAACACCCACGGACGATAATAAGCCACCCCATTTGCCCGATACTGAGCTTTCCGGGTTTGAATCAAGTCTAGCGCTTGCTGAATCGCTCCTCCCATATAGGTCATTCCCTGCGCCTTCAGAAGGGGAGGCTCAAACTGATCGGCCGTCACAAAATCCTGCTCAACTCGGATATCGTTGTTAAAGGTGACGATCGCCACTTCCACCCGTCTGGCTGCTAGCGAATCTTTGATTAAATCGTCTTTAAAGCTTTTCAAGCCTTGATTTAGTGCATCCAAAGCCGGTCCTTGCATCGATCCTGACGTATCCAGCAACAGGACGCAAGGACACCGAGGTTCCGGGTTTTCAGCAAATTCAACAGCCTCATCCAGTTTGAAGGTATCCAGCATAGTCATTCAACTGCGTTAGTCGTTCTGTTTCCTAGTCTCTCTAATTTTTAGCAATTTCCCGTAACGTTTTAGAGTTAAAACAGGGAATTCCCCAAAATTGGGCGTCAAAATGCCAAGCTCAATTCCGCTAACATTTTTACCAAAGACCAATGGCAACCATTTTAAGAGAATTAAGCTATCGCTATCAGTGGCTTTATGATGGCGTTTCTCAACTAGCCGCTTTAAGCGTGGGGGGCGAACGTCGTTTTCGTCAACTCGCCTTAAAAAATCTAGACCTTCAACCCCAGACGCAGATATTGGATCTCTGTTGCGGCAGCGGTCAAACCACGCAGTTTCTCGTAGAATACTCCCAACAGGTAACAGGCTTAGATGCTTCCCCCCTATCGCTAAAACGCGCCCAACGCAACGTTCCCCAAGCCTCCTACGTGGAATCGTTTGCAGAATCTATGCCGTTTGAGGATAACCAGTTTGATGTGGTGCATACCAGCGTAGCGATGCACGAAATGACGCCTCACCAACTTCAGCAAATCCTCCCAGAAGTCTATCGCGTCCTCAGACCGGGTGGAACTTTTGCCTTAATCGATCTGCATTCTCCCACAAATCCCCTTTTCTGGCCAGGGTTAGCCCTATTTTTAGCCCTGTTTGAAACCGAAACTGCATGGCAACTGATCGAAACCGATTTAAGCCAAACCCTACAGCAAATCGGCTTCCATGTTACCCACGAATCTCTCCACGCGGGCGGAAGTCTGCAAGTTATTCAAGCCCAGAAGCCTCTATGAAGGGGGATGGGAGGATGGGAGGATGGGGGGAAAGAAGGGAATTGGGAATTAGGAGTTGGGGGTTGGGGAGAAGAAGGGAATTGGGAGTTAGGGAAGAAGAAGATGGGGGAAGAAGAGAATTGAAGTTAATACTGACTTATTCCCCACTCAGCACTAATTTTGACGAAGAGGGGGAGATTTGAACCCCCGAAGCCAGACAAGCTCCCATCCTGGTGAGTGCGGTATCGTTGGATAGTCGCTAAGTTATGAGTGGTTGAACGTTCAACCAATTCAACCAATGTTTCAACCAATTCAATCAATGAGCAGCGATCCGAACAAATTATAAAATCGCTGAAACCCTTACGGAACGGAGAGGGGGGGATTTGAACCCCCGAAGCCCTATTAAGGCTTGCCGCATTTCGAGTGCGGTGCATTCAACCGCTCTGCCACCTCTCCAAAGGTAGGCTACGCCTTGACTATTGTACTGGTCTTGAGAAAGATGTGGCAACCCCTATCTAAAGTTGATACTGAACTCAGCAGGATCTCTAAGTAAAACTCCGTTTCGTTATAAGTTTTAACGTGAACTTGGCAAGAAAGGAGTCAGTTTTTGACACTCCTCGGCGTAAACGCACGAGGATTCTTGGTTCAACGAATCCACTTAACACACACAGGTTGCCCTGTCTATGCCAGAGATGGTTTTCTCCCCAAGCGTTTTACTCCATTACAGAAGCCTGTTTGGGTATGCCCTACCCTACAGTCCAAAGCCTGAAATCATCGGTTTCTCTGTACTTGTTGCTTGTAGTTTTTACCTGTGCAAGCTTTCCTACACAGAACCCCATAACTTCAGTTGTCAAGGTGCGTTGCCTAACGGCGAGTGGGTTTTTAATGGGGTTGATTACCCTTGCCACAGGCTAATTCTATCAGCAAGTCGCCCTAAAAGCGATGCCCTGAGCGTATCGAAGGGGGCAAGGCTTTAGACCCAATTTTTTCGGTAAAATCTATTACTCAAAATCCAGAAATTGGATGGTAACACAAAATAAGGTTATTTTAAGGGTCAAGTATGAAATACACCTTTGACATCCTAGGCGTTTCGCCCGTATTACATTTTTTTAATCATCAACAAGAACACCATCCCCATAAGGGTGCAGAATATATCGGTTCGTTTCGGTGTACGTTAGATGCGTTTCTGGAGTCTGTGGAAACGGTTCCCCCCAAACGCGGCTGGGATCTTGATGAGGTGGTGGATACGGTGATTCATTATTGGGTGAAAAATTCTGAAGGGATCGCCCATTGGAGTCAACGCCTGAAGGATGCGGGAACGGATAGTTTACTGGTAGGTCGGGTTGCCAATATTAAGGCGCTGAAGACGGAGTTTGAATCGCTGCTAGAATAGGCTGGGTTATTTGTGACCAGTGAAGCTGAGGCTCTGTGCTTTACTGGTCTGTGGGTTGGTAATGATGGCAGGTTTCGCACGATCCGAGGGGGTTGACAGCGCACTGCAAGAAGGGAGAGTTCGCGAGATATCTGCAAGGAATGACTCTAGCAGAGGGATGTTTGGCGCGAAGTCTGAGGCGCTGTTCGTGGTTTTGGATCAGTCGGCGGATATGGGCGTGCGATCGCAGACGCATTCGTTCGGTAACGCGATCGCTCATTTTGCCAGTCTCCTCAGCTTAACCCTAATCCGATCTTAATGGTAATTGGGTTTGGCGAGGTTGCGAAACTGGGTATATTCAGAATCAAATAAGAGTTTAACAATACCCGTCGGGCCGTTCCGATGTTTGGTAATAATCGCTTCAGCAATACCGCGATCGGGAGTATCGGGATTATAATACTCATCTCGGTACAGCATAATCACCAAATCGGCATCCTGTTCGATTGAACCCGATTCTCTTAAGTCTGACATCATCGGTCGCTTGTTGGTGCGCGCTTCGACGCCGCGACTTAACTGGGATAGGGCGATAATAGGAACGCTGAGTTCTCTGGCTAACCCTTTAAGTTGGCGGGTAATTTTCGAGAGTTCTTGAACCCGGTTATCTCCCCCGCCTTCCATCAGTTGCAGATAGTCAATTAGGATTAAGCCTAGCATTGTTCCTTGTTCGGCTTGCAGGCGGCGGGCTTGCGATCGCATTTGCCCCACGGTAATATTCGCCGTATCGTCAATAAAGATAGGAAGCTGCGATAACGTACCCAGCGCATGACTCAAGGGTTCCCATTCTAACTGACTCAACCGTCCAGAACGCAGGCGGTTACTTTCAATTCTCGCCTCGCTAGAAAGCAAGCGCTGTACCAATTGTTCTTTAGACATTTCTAAGCTAAAAATCGCCACAGGCAAACCCTGGCCTTCCGCGATACTATTAGCGATATTGAGAGCAAAGCTCGTCTTCCCCATTGACGGGCGACCTGCTACGATGACCAGGTCGGAACGTTGAAACCCCCCGGTCATGGCATCGAGGTCATAAAAGCCGCATTCTATGCCCGGTAGAGCGGTGCCTTGGTTGTGACTTTCAATATCGGCAAAAGTTTGAATGAGGGTGTCTGCAATGGGAATTAGACCCTGTTGCGGGCGGGTTTGGGTGAGGTTGAAGATGATTTGCTCGGCGCGATCGAGAACGGTTTCGAGTTCTGTAGCGGTTTCGTAACCGAGTTGAATCACTTCATGTCCGGCGGTAATGAGTTTGCGGCGGACATACTTGTCAATGACTAAAGCCGCATATTGGTCAATATTAACGGCGCTAACAGTGCGGTCTACCAGTTGCGCCAGTTTCATTTGGCCGCCTACGCGTTCGAGTAAGTCGCGATCGGCTAACCAACTGGTGAGAGTCATCAAGTCTGTGGGTTTTCCCTGACTTTGCAGGGCGATCGCCGCCCGATAAATCGTTTGATGAGATTCGATCGAAAACGCTTCGGGCCGGAGGGTGTCGGCTACTCGTCCCAATGCTTCAGGATCGAGTAAAATTCCACCGAGAATCGATTCCTCCGCCTCTATGTTTTGGGGAGGGAGGCGATCGCCACTGGCTTGAAATCGGGGTTCGTCAACCAAAGGGGTTCACCCAACCTCTTACAGGGAGGCTACTTCAATGTTTACGATTGCAGTCACTTCGGGATGCAGTTTCACGTCAGCTTTGTATGTCCCTAGCTTACCAATATCGGGTAAGGTGATGCCGCGACGATCGATTTCATGCCCGGTGGTTTGTTGGAGAACTTCAGCCACATCGCGATCGGTGACGGTTCCAAAGATGGCTTCGTTTTCGCCCACTTGCTTGCGAACGGTGTAGCTAGCCACTTTTTCCAGGGCTTCTTTGATTTGCAAAGATTGTTCTTTGAGTTCGGCGAGGCGTTGGCGTTCGATTTCGCGACGGCGTTCCACTTGTTTGAGGATACCAGGGGTAGCGCGCACGCCTAAGCCTTTGGGTAGCAGGTAGTTGCGAGCATAGCCGGGGGCCACTTCTACGAGATCGCCGGATCTGCCCAATTTGTTAACGTCCTGGTTGAGGACTAACTGAATGCGTTTTGCCATGACGGTTAGAGAACTAGAGTCAGAAGTTTTATTCAAAAGCATTCTATCGTAGCGAACTTTGGAGTGCGATCGCAAGGGGCATTAGTCGGGGATTAAGGGCGATTGCTGCTAATCCACGCTTTGGCAATCCACCAAGCCCCCCAAGCACATAATACAAATCTTTTAATCCCGCCCCTAGAAACCGGGTTTCTGACCCAAATATTGGAGGAAACAGAAATCCTGTTAGAAACCCGGTTTCTTGAATCCTATTCATCAAAGGTTAAATGCTGAATGGATAGATTTCTGGTTGAATCTTCCACAAAATCACGATAAGCTTCTACGGAATCAAAGTGCGATCGCACTCTATCGAATTTAGGTAAGCTACCTCGGCGTAAGTTAATATAGTCTTGATAGCTAGAGAACTCCCAGTCTTCTGGTTTTTCAACTAAATTTGCCTTGACTGGGTTTAAGTGAATATAACGAGTCAAGTAGAGTAAGTATTCATCTCGATCTATATGAATCGCCTGAAAACGTCCCTGAAATAACGATCCAACTCTCTGATAACGCTTATTAATAGCTTTGGCATACGATAGAGTAAAAGCCTGCATCAAGTCAGAAAAGCAATCTACTTTCAAATACATCAATAAATGATAGTGATTGGGCATCAAGCAATAAGCGATCGCATCAGCAGCATTGTTTTCAATCAAATATTTTCTGAATTGTCGTAAAAAATGAATATAATTATCTCGTTCAAAAAAGATAAGCTGGTGATTATGACCTCGATTATAAATATGGTAGTAGCTACCAGGCTGAAAACTAATTTGGCGACGTGGCATATTAAAAAAATCCCCCACTTACAGCCTATTTTATCGCCAACCCAGAAACCGGGTTTCTTTCCTCAATCTCGGTGGGAAGCAAAGATGTTCGCAGAAACCCGGTTTCTTACACCACGGCAAAGGGCGATCGCGCTTACCTCACCTAAGCGCGATCGCCCTAGAGATTAATTAATGGTATCCATAGATTATTCTCTAAGTATTTCGGCGATCCATTCATGGGATACTAAATGCGCTACTATTTATTACCTTTTTCTCGACAGAATGTTACGAAACGCTCTTTTTGCAACCCTATCCGTGGGTTTCTTGACAACAGCTCCATCTGTTCGGGCCCTTGCGAGTGAAGTCACCACCTGTGTTGACAGTAGCGAACAAGAGATTGCGGCTTTATTCGATCGTTGGAATAATTCTCTGGCTACGCTAGATCCGACGCGAGTTGCTGCTAATTACTCGCCAACAGCCGTTTTGTTACCAACACTTTCTAATACTCCACGTAACACGCCAGCCGAAATTGAAGATTATTTTGTTCATTTCTTGCATAAAAAGCCTCAAGGTACGATTAACGAAAGAACCATTAAATTGGGTTGCAATCAAGCCTCTGATGTGGGAATTTATACTTTTACCTTGCAAGACGAACAAGGGAAAACAACCACGGCGGTTGCTCGCTATTCCTATGTCTATTCTTACCAAAATGGTCAGTGGTTAATCGATCATCACCACTCTTCTTTAATGCCGGAACCTGTTGGAAGAAATTAAACAATGGCTAAACCGGGTTTAGTGAGAATCTCTTGCGGAGACCCGGTTTCTGCTTGGGGGGAAAGTTACAATTAATCAAGAACCTGTATTATCCAGAAATTTAGAGTAATGGGAAGAGGTAAATCAACACCATGCCAGCTTGGGGCGATCGCTTTAACAAACTTAGAGGAAAAACGCGGTTAGTCGTTTGTCGGCTATTTCTGCATCTGGCGGGAGAAGAAGTCGCGCCATTGCTGGGGTTGCTGAACCGGAAAGCACGGGAGGCGATCGCAGCAGAGGGCGACTTAAATGTACTCGGTGAAGGTTTAGTCGAAATTTGCCAAAACCTCCAAGAATACGAAGCCTACTGGCGATCCGCTGCTAATGAAGGGGATGTATTCTGGGATGAGGGTGCAGCCGGGGATTATGTTGAAGAACTGTTTACAGACTCGGCGCAACGCTACCTTAGCGAACCCGCGCCATCGGGTAGCACCGCTGATGAACCCTTCGCCCTACCTGTCACCGAAAACCTCATTGTGATGATCGCGATCGCCGCAGAAGGCGAACATCCCGATTTAGAAACCGATCTCGCCAGCTATGAAACCATGAGTGCGGGGTTAAAGGCGATCGTCAATCTGCATTATCAAGGGCGTTTGCGGGCGGTGCAAGTGCATTTCTCCCCGGCACAATTTGGCGATCGACTCACGGACGATCAGTTGTTGGTGAATTTTCCTGAATTAATCCCCTTTTAACCCAGTTTCCCGCCTTGCTTTAACTGTTTACAACTTTAGTCGATCATGATTCAACGCAAATTAACGATATTATTTCTAGTTATTACCCTAAGTTGGACAACCTTTGCCTGTAGCGCCCCTAGCAGTAACGCGGCTCGCGATAATAGTCCAACCGCCCAACTCAGCCGCCAGCCTTTAAAAGAGGGAAAATATCCCATTCAGCAGGCGACCTATGATGATATCAATGGCGAATATAACTTACTGCTACTGAATACCCCAGCAGGAACGCCACCCCAATTTTCCACCACCGACTTGCAGCTAGCCCGCTTAACCGACGAACAGATCCAAGCAGGTGAAAGAACCCATCTGCAAATGGAGAATAATCAAGCGACGATGTACTTAACCGAAGACTTTCGGATCGAGTACGTGCATAACGTCACCGAAACGCAACAAAACCCCCAAACTGGACAACCGGAAACCGTGATTGTCCGTCGAGAATCCAATTTTTGGACGCCCTTTGCTGGCGCATTTGCGGGTCAGATGGCGGCTAACCTACTATTTACGCCCCGCTATTACGTTCCTCCCGTCTATCAACCCGGCGGGATGATGGTCGGTTATGGGGGGTACGGCAGCACCTACGGACAGGCTGTGGAGCGCTACCAAAGCCGCTATCAGGCTCCTCCGGCTGCCGTGAGAAACCGCCAAGCAATTCGGACAACGGGGGCCATTCGGCGATCGCCCTCAGCCACTCAACCCAATACCAGACGCCCAAACACTACCACAGGAACGCGATCCACAGGTTCTGGTTATGGCGGTACCGATCTGCGTCGATCGAATCCTTCCGCCCCCCAACGCACGAACCGCCCCAGTTTTGGCAGCGGTAGCCGCAACTCCCGCCCGGTAGGTGGTGGGGCGCGACGCAGACGATAGGAGTGTAAAGTGCTGAGTGGGGAAGAGGATGGGGAGAAAAGAGTTCCGAGTTCCGAGTTCCGAGTTCCGAGTCAGAAGAGAGTGCTGAGTTGATGGTTATCAAGTTCTCCTATCCCTTCTTCCCCAACCCCCAACTCCCAACTCCCTTCTTCCCCAACCCCCAACTCCCAATTCCCAACTCCCTTCTTCTATGACTCAAGCCGATATTTTAATTCTGTCCAATGGTCCTGGAGAAGTCACAACCTGGGTACGTCCGGTGGTGAAGGCGCTGCGGGAACAGTTGGGGGATGGGGTGCGGATTTCTGTGGTGCTTTCCCCTTGTCCGAATGCGAGTGGGAAAGAGAAAGCGATCGCCCTTTCTTATTCTGAAGTGGATCGCGCTCAAGGGGCGGAAGGGTTTTTTGAGTTTTTGTTGTGGGGGAAAACCACCCAAAATTGGGATTGGCACGATCGCGGGGTGGTCTTATTCTTGGGAGGCGATCAGTTTTTTGCGATCGCGATCGCCAAGCGCCTAGGGTATCGCAGCGTCATCTACGCCGAATGGGATGCCAGATGGCACCTCTTAGGCGATCGCTTTGGCGTCATGAATGCGGGGGTGATGGCGAAAGTCAAACCCCAGTACGCCTCTAAATTCACAGTGGTGGGAGACTTAATGGCAGAGGCGGCGCAGTTTTCTCCCTCTGTTCCCCAAGAAACCCAAGAATTAATCGGCATTCTTCCGGGTTCCAAACCTGCCAAACTGGCGCAAGGGGTTCCTTTTGGGTTGGCGGTGGCGGAGTACGTGCAGCAAAAACGCCCCCAAACTCGCTTTATTCTCCCCGTTGCCCCTACTTTAGATTTACAAACCTTGGCACGCTTTGCCAATGCCCAAACCAACCCCGTTAGCCGCTATTTTGGCGGGATGAGTGCCGAATTGATTGAATCGGAGGAAAAGGCATTTCTCCAGACTTCTAGCGGCTTGCAGGTGGAGCTACGGCGAGAATTTCCCGCCTATGGGATCTTGGCACAATGTCAGCTTTGCTTAACCACGATTGGCGCGAATACCGCAGAGTTAGGCGCATTGAGCGTTCCCATGATTGTCCTGATTCCCACGCAACAACTCGATGCAATGCGGGCTTGGGATGGCTTACCGGGCTTGTTGGCGAATTTACCCCTTTTGGGTTCTTTCTTTGCCAAAACGATTAATGGCTTGGTGCTGCGTCAAAAACGCCTATTTGCTTGGCCCAATATTTGGGCGGGCGGGGCTATTGTTCCTGAATTAGTCGGGAATTTACAGCCCCAAGCCGTCGGAGATTTAGTCTTAGACTATCTTGCCAATCCTGAGAAGTTGGCACAGGTGCGGCAAAAGTTGCGACAAGTACGCGGCGCACCCGGCGCGGCGACAAAACTCGCTCAACTGGTGGGCGAAGAACTCAAACCCTTAGTAGATATCTAATAAAAGGATATCTTTTGCGGTTTCTGATGGCTGGCCCGATTGACGGACAAACACTAACGCCTCGATAGGATGGTAATAGCCTAATTTGAGAGGAACTGGGGGCGCGAATTGCGGGTCTTGTTGCAAGCGCTCAACCAGTTCGCCATTATATTGGTTATCCAGATCGCTGCGATCGGCGGCATCCCCTTCTAGTTCAGGTACTGTTATCACTAGGTCGCTCAATTTAACTGTAGACATCACCTTTTCCCAATCAATATCCCCGGTGACGGAGTTCCACAACCAGGTGACGCGTGCGGGTTCGTTATTCTTCACCCAAGGAAAGGCAATTTGGGGAGGGTTCAAGTTGCTGTCATTTCCCAGATAGGCAATCAGAGGATTGTGAATTCCCTGTTGTTGGGCGACTTCTCTAAGCAAGGACCAATCCCACTGTTCCAATCGCCGCAAAACTGAGGTGGGATTTCCCCAGAGGAGTTGCTTTGAAGCGAGATCGCCAGCTTTATATTGGGGTTCGCCTGGGGTGGGGGTAACGATGACGGCGACTTGAAAGACGATTAAGGCTGTGGCGATCGCGGCTAGGAGTCGTCGCTTTGTCCAGTAGCTTAAAACGGCTAGAATGCCAATGGCGATCGCCAGCGGTAACAGGGAAGGATTGTACAGGCGCGGGTTGTGATTATCCTTAACTAGAGCCATCAACAGGAGAGGTAGCGAACCCATCAAACACGCTGCGATCGCTGTTAGCTGCCCGATCTCGATCTGAAATTTCTGGCGTTGCAGTTGGGCCAAAAACGTGACGACAATCCCAATCGCTAATAGGGTCAATGCGGGGCCGAGCATCGTCTGACTGAAGACATACAGCAATCCGAGCGTTTTATCAAAAAAGCTTTCTGAGGCGATAGAATGACGCACGAACCCCCCGGAAAGGAACGCTTTGGCGATCGCTGGCTTCCAGTTAAAGACCCACCACGGTAGCATCAGAACGAATCCTAACACCGAGGCTTGGATCAGCGATTTGGGCGTGGGCGTTGTAATCATACGCCGCCAACTGAGAACCAGCGCCAAGAACAAAACCGGGCCTATGGTAAAAATAATCGTGGGTTTTGCCAGTCCGCCTAGACCTAGAGCAATTCCTAAACCAATCCAGTTATAGCGAGACGGGGTTTCTCGGTTCCAGTCGCGAAACAAGAAGTAAAACGTGGCGGCGATCGCTAAATAGAGGGGATAGTCCACATAAAAGCGCATATTCGGCCCGATCGCAATCGGACAAACCAGCAAAAACAGGGCTGCAAATGCGCCTGCAATAGGGCCTGCGATCGCTCGACCCGCTAAATAGACAAAACCTAGCGTAGCGCCCCAGAATCCCCAAGCACAGACCCTCAGTAGCGTTGTACTTGTCCCAAACAACAACGAAAACGGTAAAACCAGAATGCGGTAAGCAGGCGGACGACTGCGATCTTCACTTACCAAACCCTGAAACAGTTGAAATAAACCTCCGTCTTGGAAAAAAGCGACATCGCGATAAGCGCGATTAATGTAACGGGCTTCATCCCAGTTCGTCCCATAGGGATGATCCCAAATCCAGTAAACGACTGCAACGCTAATCGTACAGAATGCAACCAGAACGAAAGTAGACCAAAATACCTTGTTAAAGACTTTGGAATGTTGCCAAAATCCAATTTGAGAGACGCGAGAATGCATATTAACCCTGATTTACTATAAATGGGAGATATCTTTTCTAAACCATTGCTGAGGTGAGAGAGCGTATTTTGTCGGATTGAGGGATCTTGAGTGTCTTGTCGGATCGTCCGTTCAGACCCTTCCAGCGGCTAGAATGATACTGAAAGTTTCCCGTATCTACTCCGGCAAGAAGGACAGGAAAACGTTAAATCTGAGCGTTCAGACCCCTCAGTAAATTCCAGTAACTTTTGTCAGTCCAGACTCTTTAAAAGCTATATTAAACAAGTTTTGAGACTTTCCCAGGGGCTAAAGGCTAAAAGTTTACTATTCCTTTACACTGGAACGCTAAAATTTTGTCTAAAAGAAAAAATAGGGTTGGTATTACACCTTTAAATCAAGTAAAAGCACTGAGATTCGCCATCCTGAAAAAGGTATCGTACCATTGGTTTAATCTAGGCAGCGGTTCATTAATAGGCAGGGAGAGAAAAAATGCAATCGTTATCGGTCAATCAGCAGCCCCTCGTTCCATCAGACTTAACCCCTTCCGTCATTGAGGTTTCGGTAATTGTACCGATTTACAATGAAGTTGAAAGCATTCCCCATCTGGTTGAAGCCATTACCTCAACGTTGAACCAAACGGGGTTAAGCTACGAACTCATTTGCGTCGATGATGGTTCTAGAGATGGTTCTGGCGAACTGCTCAAGCAACAAACCTTAATCCATCCCCACCTGCGCGCCATTGTCTTGCGGCGTAACTATGGACAAACCCCCGCAATGGCTGCTGGCTTTAACCATGCGAGAGGTAAAGTCCTGATTACCCTAGATGGCGACTTGCAAAACGATCCGGCAGATATTCCCGATCTCCTTGCCAAACTCAACGAAGGCTATGATTTAGTGAGTGGTTGGCGCAAAAACCGCCAAGACGCAGCCCTAACCCGCCTCCTCCCTTCCAAAATTGCCAACTGGCTGATCGGTCGCCTCACAGGTGTTAAGCTGCATGATTATGGCTGCTCGCTGAAAGCCTACCGCGCTGAAGTCGTCGCCGATATGAACCTTTACGGCGAGTTACACCGCTTTTTACCTGCCCTAGCCTACATTGAAGGGGCCCGAATTACAGAAATGCCCGTACGCCACCACGCCCGTCGCTTTGGTCAAAGTAAGTATGGACTAGGGCGAACCTTCCGCGTTTTGATGGATTTGTTTACGATCTTCTTTATGAAGAAATTCCTAACCCGCCCGATGCATGTTTTCGGGTTATTCGGCTTAGGTTCAACGATTTTAGGGGTGAGTATTGGTCTGTATTTGACCTTCTTAAAACTCGGCTTAGGTCAAAGTATTGGCGATCGCCCTTTACTGATCTTAGCCGTTGTTCTCGTTCTCACCGGCGTCCAGTTGTTTAGTTTCGGCTTACTCGCAGAACTCTTGATGCGAACCTACCACGAATCGCAAAACCGCCCCATCTACCGCGTTAGAGAAATTGTTGGCGCTGATACTCCCGCGCCTTAGAGGAAAATAGTGCTGAGTAGAAAGTGCTGAGTGCTGAGTGGGGAAGAGGATGGGGGGATGGGGAGGTGGGGGGGGGGGGGGAAAAAGGAGTGCTGAGTGGGGAAGGGAAGAGGGTGCTGAGTTGACAGTTATCAAGTCTTCCTATCTTTTCTTCTCCCCAAATCCTAACCCCCAACTCCCAACTCCCTTCTTCTTCCCCAACCCCCAACTCCCAACTCCCAATTCCCTTCTTCTTCCCCAACCCCCAACTCCCAACTCCCAATTCCCTTCTTCCCCCCAACCCCCAACTCCCAACTCCCAATTCCCTTCTTCTCCCCACCCTCTTCATTCCTGAGAAAAATCTCAGTTT
This sequence comes from Desertifilum tharense IPPAS B-1220, assembly GCF_001746915.1. Lineage (NCBI taxonomy): Bacteria > Bacillati > Cyanobacteriota > Cyanophyceae > Desertifilales > Desertifilaceae > Desertifilum > Desertifilum tharense. The sequence goes on along the minus strand of NZ_MJGC01000050.1, from coordinate 59,925 downwards.
GAGTTCAGCGCAGTTTCAGGAGGTACCGTCACGCTATGTAAAGGAACATTACAATAAGCCAGTAGTTGCAAATGGCTGAGGGATGACCTTTAGTGGAGAAGCGTGACGATGAATCACTTGTCGGATCGGAATTCTGAGCGTTTTCCCTGGGTGACGCTGGTAATGCTGGGTTTATTAGCGATCGCAGGTAGTTTGCTGGTAGCTTGGGTAGCAGATGTGCGAGGGGTGAGTCAACTGTTTGCTAGGCTACAAATGTGGCAAGATGCCCCGCATTGGTTGCTGGATGTTCCGGAGATTTCTCGTCAATATCTGCTATTACCCACCCTAGCACTGGTGACGATCGCGATCGCGGTTATGCATTTATCGCCAGTACCGCAAACTTGGTCCCGCGTTGTCATTGTAGGGATTTTACTGGCGTTAACGCTACGTTATCTCTTATGGCGATCGCTCTCTACCCTCAACCTCAGCAACCCTTTAGATGGAGCGTTCAGCATTGCTCTATTGTTGATGGAATTCAGCGTTATCTTCAGCAATAGCTGGCAGTTGTATCTCAATCTTAAGGTTAAACTCCGCACCCGCGAAGCCAACCGATTGTCTCAGGCGGTATTGGCAGGCGATTATATTCCTAGCGTTGATATCTTAATTCCCACCTACGATGAACCGGCTGCGATTCTGCGGCGAACGTTAATCGGCTGTCAAGCTTTAGACTATCCCAATAAGCAGGTGTATTTGTTAGATGATACCCGCAGACCGGAGATTAAAGCCCTCGCCGCACAACTGGGCTGTCACTACATCACCCGTCCCCATAACTTACATGCTAAAGCGGGAAACCTCAATCATGCGATCGCTCAAACGTCTGGAGAACTCATTGCGGTTTTCGATGCTGACTTTATTCCCACTACTAACTTTCTAACCCGCACGGTGGGTTTCTTTCAACAGGCAAAAATTGCCCTCGTCCAAACCCACCAAAGCTTTTATAATACCGATCCAGTGGCTCGCAATTTAGGGATTCAAAACTGGGTTCCCCAGGAAGTTGAAGTCTTTTCCCGTTATTACCAAGTTCTGCGCGATAGCGTTGAGACGGCTTTGTGTTATGGGAGTTCTTTTGTGGCTAGACGTTCCGCCCTAGAGAAAATTGGCGGATTTGTCACCGACTCTCTCAGCGAAGATTACTATACTAGCGTGCGACTGTCGGCTAATGGCGATCGCGTTATTTACCTCAATGAAAGTCTCAGCGCTGGACTTTGTGCAGAAAATATGGCTGGTCATATTCTACAACGCCTGCGTTGGGCTAGAGGCACGCTTCAGGGCTTTTTTATTGCGGCGAACCCCTTACGCATTCCCGGCTTAAGTTTCATGCAACGTTTGGCGCATTTTGAGGGGATGGTTCAATGGTTTACCAGTACGTTTCGTCTCTTCTTCTTACTCGCGCCTCTGGCTTATACCTTTTTAGGGGTAAGTCCCTTTAATACAACGTTTGCAGCCCTATTTTACTTTTTCTTTCCCTATTATCTGATTCAATTACTTTCCTATTCTTGGCTTAATTATCGCAGTCGATCCGCCTTGCTTTCTGATATTTATAGCGTGGCACAATGCATCCCAGTTTCCCTAACCGTTGTGCAAACTCTATTTAAACCATTTGGCAAAAGTTTTCAAGTTACGCCCAAGGGAACCTCGCGCGATCGCTATCAGTTCAACTGGTCTTTAGCCTTCCCTTTAATTATCCTACTAATCGCCACTTCAGTTTGCTTGCTCGATAATCTTTCTGTCCTCAAACCCTACTATTTCTCCTCTAATGGACTCATCCCCACCCCAACAACCCAAATTGCTGAGGCGCAGTGGAGTTTCTTCTGGAATAGCTACAATCTTCTCGTTTTAGGAGTGGCGTTAATTGTCCTTGTTGATATCCCGAAACCGGATATTTATGAGTGGTTTCCTTTACAACGAATTGTCAAAATTTTGCCCCAAGAAAACGGACGCGAAGTGTGGGGAATGACTGCAAAAATATCGGAAGCTGGAACCCAAATTATCCTTTCAGAAACCGGAAATTTTCCTGAATATTTTTCCGATACGGTTCAACTAGAATTCGTTGAATCTGGGTTGCAACTGAGCGGTAAAGTATTACAACGGGGTTCTCAGCTTTCTATTCAATTCCAAGAGATGGATGATGCACAATACTTTCAATTAGTCAAGCTTTTGTTTTGCCAGCCCGAACGCTGGAAGCCGCTCCAAACGCCGAACGAATTGCGATCGCTCTTTCTGTTATTGATTGCCTTATCTCAACCCTTAAAACCCGCCTACTCTTGGATTCAAACGCAGCAGCGGCGCATTTGCAATCGGCGTCATCATCAAATCGTAACGCGCCATTAGTTCTTGCGTTAAAACTTCAGACGGTTCGTAGACAAAGATATCGCTAAAGTCCTGCGAGATTTGTGGAATATTAGGTTCAATCACCAGTTGCAGTTTAACATCCGGTCTGAGTTTATAAGAAAGCGAAATTAAGTTACCCAGACGAATATCTGAATATTGACTGACGACTAAAGGATTGGGAGATGTATTAATAATGCGGGCAATTTGGGGATTGTTGTAACTCAGCACTTTGTTCCACCAAGCTTCAGCCGTAAAGCTGAGGCTACAAGAAATTATGCCGCAGGAAATCGTAAAAGAAAGGGCGCTCATCCACAATAAGCGGGATCGAACATTTGGGGTATAGATTTTTCGGGCAAATAAATAGGCGCTGACAACGGGAACTGCAACATACGTGGGGACAAAATAGCGACTATTGCCAGAAATTTGACCGCCTCGAACCAGATCGGCAACGATTAAGAATGCTGCACTCCCCATCGCTAACAGCAATAAAAATAGCCAAACGGGTTGGGGAGTATGTTTAATCAGAATTTTGAACCCATAGCCCACAAATAACAAGCTAGCTAGGGCAAACACAATCAGGATTGGGTTCGCAAATTCTAGCGGTAGATCGATAAAATTGCTGCTGAGATGCAGACCCCAAAATCTCATCAAGGTGGGTAAATTTTTACCTTGGCTAGCCCATTGGGTTTTAGTTTGAAATTGCTGCCAATGGGCTAAAATGACACCCATCCAAGGCAGAAACGCGATCGCCCCCACCAACCACGCCCCGCAAGCCGCCTTGAGAGTAGGCGTCCAGCGAAATCGTTCTAAAATTAGCAGATAAAGCGCATGGGAAGCGATCGCCAATCCTGAGAACAACGTGGTGTATAAATTCAGAACCACCATCAGCGCGTATAGCCACCAATTGCGCCCAGAAGGAATCCGCATGGCTCGAATCAGCGCCGCACTGGCTAGTATGGTCATGGCGATCCACAAACTATAGGGTCTGGCTTCTTGAGCATAGAGGACGTGAAATGGCGCAATTGCGAGCAGCGCGATCGCGATCCAGCCCACCCGCGCCGAACCAAATAATTCCAAACACAACCAATACAGCGCCGGAAAGCTTAAAAGACTAATCGTCGCCGATAAAGCGCGAAACGTCGCCACCGAACTGCCAAAAACCTGCACCCACAAGCGACTCATCAGATAGTACAGCGGCGGATGTTCCGGATTGCCCATCAACGCCCTGAACGTATCGCCCCAACCGAGATCCGGCGAGAGGCGCTGATATTGCAGCAAATCGGCCGCCGTTAACACCTCGCCAGAAAACACCCGTTGAGTAACGCGCTCTGCATCATATCCAGCCACGCGCAAGGACGTAAAGACCTCATCGTGAGCGTAAACCTTGAGGTCTAAATGGCTCAAGCGAAAAAACACCCCCAGTAACAGCAACGTCACGATTAAAAGGTGCAACCCAGGTGGAGGAAGTTGCCACTGCTTTTGCATAGAAAACGCCTAAACAAAGACTTTTTACCCAGGGCGCGATCGCTGCGATTGTGCCGTCAGCCACCCAGGAAGGCGCTCTTGAGGAACAGAGCGATCGCCACACCAGCATACTGCGAACTCTCGCGCCCCGATCGGTTTGCCGCTCCCCACTTGCGAGTTAAATCCGTTAGACTTGAAACTAGGGCACTCTTCTTGCTGAAGAGCGTTGCCCAAGAAGGCATCATTTCAATGGAAGTGGGTCAACACCCGCTTTTTTTTATGGGAGTTGTTGTATGACTCATCCTTTAATCCCTCAAATCTTAGACCTAGCTTCCCCGGTCGCCGAACAACTCGGTCTTGAGGTCGTTGGCGCTGTTTTCCAAACCAATCAAAGTCCCCCTGTGTTGCGCGTCGATATTCGCAATCCTCAGCAGGACACGGGTTTGGACGACTGCGAACGGATGAGTCGCGCCTTAGAAGCCACCCTAGACGCAACCGATATAATTCCCGACGCGTATGTTCTGGAAATTTCTAGTCCTGGCGTCTCTCGACAACTGACAACCGATCGCGAGTTTAGCGCTTTCAAAGGGTTTGCAGTTGTTGTCACCACAGAACCGCCGTATGCTGGTCAGACCGAGTGGCGAGGAAAACTTCAAAGTCGCGATGAGACGATGCTTTACCTCAACCAAAAAGGACGGACGCACTCGATTCCCCGCCAGCAGATTGTGAGGGTGCAATTTGACGAACAGCATTAGTTAGGCAGGGGGGTCAGCTTTTGGGGTCGGGTGGTGCGGATCGACCTCCAAACCGCGATTCGACCAGAGCGATCCCTACGGGAATCGCATTTGCCGTCGAGCCGCAGCGCCAGTGCAGCCCAGAAGAGCAAAGCTGCTGAAGTTTCTGACGCTCTTTTCTTCCCTTAGAACTCAATAACAACTCAATCGAGGTGAATCACGATGTCAATGGTTAGTTTGCCGGGCCTCAAAGACATGATTGACAAAATCAGTCAAGAACGGAACCTACCCAAACCCGCAGTCCAAGCCGCTTTACGCGAAGCTTTAATGAAAGGATACGAGCGCTATCGCCGCACTCTGCGGATGAATGCGCCGAATTTTGACGATGAATACTTCAATAATTTTGAAGTCGAACTCGATGCCGAAGAGGAAGGCTTTCGCATCCTCGCCACCAAAACCATCGTTGAAGAAGTCAGCAATTCCGACCACCAAATTTCCTTAGAAGAGGTGAAGAAAGTGGCCGATGAAGCGCAACTCGGCGATACCGTTTTGCTCGATGTCACGCCCGATCAAGGTGAATTTGGGCGGATGGCAGCCATTCAAACTAAGCAAGTCCTCGCTCAAAAGCTACGCGATCAACAGCGCAAGCTGATTCAAGAGGAATTCCAAGACCTAGAAGGCACGGTTTTGCAAGCTCGCGTCCTCCGTTTTGAACGCCAGTCCGTAATTATGGCGGTCAGCAGCAGTTTTGGACAACCGGAAGTTGAAGCCGAACTCCCCAAGCGCGAACAACTCCCCAATGATAACTATCGCGCCAATGCCACTTTTAAGGTTTACCTGAAAAAGGTGGGATCGGGATCGCATCGCGGCCCGCAATTGGTGGTATCGCGTGCCGATGCGGGGTTAGTGGTGTATCTGTTTGCCAACGAAGTCCCAGAAATTGAAGATGAAGTGGTGCGGATCGTTGCCGTAGCTCGCGAAGCCAATCCCCCCTCGCGCTATGTGGGCCCGCGCACTAAAATTGCGGTGGATACCCTAGAGCGGGAAGTCGATCCCGTCGGTGCTTGTATTGGCGCGCGCGGATCGCGGATTCAGGTGGTGGTCAATGAATTGCGCGGCGAGAAAATCGATGTGATTCGTTGGTCGCCCGATCCGGCAACCTATATCGCCAATGCGCTGAGTCCGGCGCGGGTCGATGCCGTGTATTTGGTCGATCCTGATATTCGCCAAGCTCACGTTCTGGTGGCGGAAAATCAATTGAGTTTAGCCATCGGGAAAGAAGGGCAAAATGTCCGCCTTGCCGCTCGCCTCACGGGTTGGAAGATTGATATTAAAGACAGCGCCAATTACGACTACGACGCCGAAACCAGCAAGATTGCAGCGGCGGCTGAAGCTAGACAGCAGGTGGCTCAAGCTGAAGCAGCCGATGAGGAAGACTCTTTCTTAGGGGATGAAGAACTTGAGGAAGATTTGGCAACCTCAGAAGAATTAGAAGAATATGATGAGGCGATCGCTCAAGCTGACGCGCTCGATCGCGATCCGTCTGAGGTGTCGTGAACCCCTGACCCTAAGCTAGGGTATAGTTTAGGCTTCCCGCTTCACGGGGATCTGCCACTAGAGCTGCAATTCTAATGGATTGGTTGTGAAGAATTATCGCCGCTGTATTAGCTGTCGCAAACTCGCGCCGAAAGACGCATTTTGGCGAGTCGTCCGGGTTCACCCGGAGGGGCAAATTCAGTTTGATGAGGGGATGGGACGTTCGGCTTATTTATGCCCAACTGCTGATTGTTTGCGCGTGGCTCAGAAAAAAAATCGCTTAGGGCGATCGCTCAAGGCGGCCGTAGCGCCTATAATTTACCAAGCACTGTGGCAACGCCTAGCGGAGCCTCAAGCTAACCCTCCCCCAGCATCCGATGCTGACTTGCCTCCGAGAACTCCCCCCCTAGAAATATAGCCTGATAGGAGTTTTGGTCTTCATCACTTTTTTATTGTCCAACTGCCAAACTTGCAGCAACGACAACTTCACCCCCCAGAAAAACTGAAAAACCGAGGCGATCGCGTAATGTATCCTGAAGTGGAAAAAACGGAAGATTTAGCGATCGCTTCCGAAAAGGTGTCCAGTTCGCCAAAGATTTGTGCAACATTAGATAAGGGACACTTGACTCGAAATGAGCGATTTTCCCGGCAGGCAATTGGCAAATGCTAATCCGACCGGAATTGCTCTTGAGGCAGGATAACCGAAAGCGGAGTGAGGCCTTAACCCCCTCAACTTCATTTCCTACAGTCGTCGTTGCAACGGCAGGCCAATATGTAAAAACACGGTACGTAGAGGGAAGAGTGGATGAACAACGGCAAAGTCAGAATTTACGAGCTATCAAAGGAATTAAATTTGGATAATAAAGATATCTTGGCAGTTTGCGAACAACTCAACATTGCAGTAAAAAGTCATAGCAGCACCATTTCAGAAAGCGATGCCGAGCGGATTCGCGCTTACGCGGAAAAGCATGTCACCAACCACTCCCCTTCTCCAAAATCCGCCTCCAGCCCAAAAGCCAAATTATCAATCCCAGAAGCAGGAGGTCCCCTGAAGAAAAAACAACAAATTTTAGAAATTCGCAAGCATTTAACCTCCAACGGCACAACCGCAGCGAATCCGAATTCAGCCAGCGGGAGCCAATCTCCCCTAAGACTGAATCCTCCAAACCGTCCTGTAAACGATCGACCGGCTAGGGAAGCTACTGAGTCTGAGATGACTGAGAAATCGATACTCATCCAATCTCAATCGAATACTCCACAATCAGAGCCTGAGCTTGAACCCTCAGCTCAATCTGAGGCAGTCCCCCCTGCTCGCGACGAATCTGCCCTGATTGGACCGCCTGATAAACTTACAGAATTGCAAAACCAAAGTTCTCCAGAACGCGCAGCAGCACCTGCGCCAACTCCCCCGCAAGCAGTAGAACCGCAAAAACCCGAACTGCAAGCCGAAAAACCCGTGCGTAAAGACGTTGAAGCGCAACCTCCCCGCGTGGAAAGGCCCGTAACCGCAACCTCCTCTGTGAGCAAACCGATTCTGAAGCGCCTCAAAACGACTCAGGATAGCGAAACAACCGAAGCCCCAACCGGCGCTCAAGCGGAAGTGACGCCGAAACGCGAACCCCTGAAAAAAATTAATCGCGCCCCCAGTCGCTCAGAGGGAGAACCGGAACGCGCGGCCAAAGCCCCCTCCGTTCCCGAACTGCGAAGACCGCGCCCCATTAAAGCTGAAGCAGGTGCCGATTTAGAACGGCCCGCCAAAGCCAGTCCCGGCGATGAGCCAGAAATTGAGGAAATTGAAGATCCTTTAACCGATCTCGATCTGAAGCGTCCGACACCGCCGAAACCGCCAAAACGGTTGAAAAAACGCGAAGAAGAAGAAGAGGAAGAAGAACTCCTCAAAACCCCGAAAGTCGGCAAAGCTGCAACCAAGGCTAAACGCCGACCGCTGGTGATCGATGATGAAGACGAGGATCTCGATGACGACCTCGATGATGAAAACGCCGCCGCTGAGGTGAGCCTGTCCCTGATGCGGCCGGCTAAACCCAAATCGGCGAGCGCAGCAACCAAAGCGCCCGCCGCCGCACCGCGCTCGGCTCCCAAACGTCCGGGAACCCAAGATAACAGTCGGGCAGCCAGACGCGATCGCCGCGACCAACCCAAGCAAGAGCGCCCGGAAAAAATTAGCCTCACCGGCGGGATTACCGTTCGCGAGCTAGCCAACCAGATGGCGGTTCAAGAAACCGAGATTGTCCGCTTGCTGTTCTTGAAGGGGATTGCTGCTACCGTCACCCAAACCCTCGATTTGCCCACCGTGAACCTAGTGGCGCAAGAGTTAGGGATAGAAGTGGAAACCAAGGCGCGAGAATCCGAAGCCCGTAAAGTGACTGAAATGCTGGATGCGGATGACCTGGAAAATCTCCAACGCCGCCCGCCCGTTGTCACGATCATGGGTCACGTTGACCACGGAAAAACCACCCTGCTTGACTCCATCCGCAAAACCAAAGTGGCAGCCGGAGAAGCAGGCGGGATTACGCAGCATATCGGAGCCTATCACGTCGATCTCGACCATGCCGGAGAGACGCAGCAAATCGTCTTCCTCGATACTCCCGGTCACGAAGCGTTTACCGCCATGCGGGCGCGGGGGGCAAGAGTCACCGACATCGCCATTCTGGTGGTTGCTGCCGATGACGGCGTGCGTCCCCAAACCATTGAAGCCATTAGCCACGCCAAGGCCGCAGAAGTGCCGATTGTGGTGGCGATCAACAAGGTGGACAAAGAAGGGGCCCAACCCGACCGCGTTCGCCAAGAACTAACCGAATATGGGTTAGTCGCAGAAGAATGGGGCGGCGAAACGATTATGGTTCCGGTGAGCGCCATCAATGGCGAAAACCTCGATACCCTGCTGGAAATGATCCTGCTGGTGTCGGAAGTTGAAGAACTCTCTGCGAACCCCGACCGTGCGGCACGCGGAACGGTGATTGAGGCCAACCTAGATAAGTCGAGAGGGCCGGTTGCGACCCTGTTGGTACAAAACGGCACCCTGCGCGTTGGAGACATCCTTGTGGCCGGCGCAGCCCTGGGTAAAGTCCGGGCAATGGTGGACGATCGCGGCAAGCGCGTAGACGTTGCTAGCCCCTCCTTTGCTGTTGAGGTACTAGGCTTAAGCGATGTCCCGGCGGCTGGGGATGAGTTTGAGGTGTTTGAAGACGAGAAACAAGCCAAAGCGATCGCCTCCGAACGCGCCAACCAGCAGCGCGAATCTCGCCTGCAACAAGCAATGGCATCTCGTCGCGTCACCCTCAATACCCTGAGCGCCCGCGCTCAAGAAGGCGAGCTGAAGGAACTGAACTTAGTCCTGAAAGCCGACGTTCAAGGCTCGGTAGAAGCGATCTTGGGATCGCTGAAGCAACTGCCGCAAAATGAAGTGCAAGTGCGCGTTCTGCTGGCTGCTCCTGGCGAAATCACTGAAACAGATGTTGATTTAGCCGCCGCGAGTTCGGCCGTGATTATTGGCTTTAATACCACCCTGGCAACGGGGGCTAGATCCGCCGCTGATGAGGCTGGCGTTGATGTCCGCGAGTACGATGTCATTTATCAACTCCTGGACGACATTCAAGGCGCAATGGAAGGTCTGCTCGATCCTGAAATGGTTGAAGAACCTCTGGGTCAAGTGGAAGTTCGGGCCGTCTTCCCGGTGGGTAAAGGTGCTGTTGCGGGTTGCTATGTCCTTTCGGGTAAAGCAATTCGGAACTGCAATGCTCGCGTTCGCCGTCAAGGGACTGTGATCTATGAAGGCACTCTCGATTCCTTGAAACGGATGAAGGATGATGCTAAAGAAGTCAATGCTGGTTTTGAATGCGGGATTGGCATCGATAAGTTCAATGACTGGAAGGAAAGCGATATTATCGAAACCTTCCGCATGGTGACGAAACGACGCACGCTTTCCCATAATTAGAGAAGTCTGGGGAGTCTGGAGTTTGCTTCAGACTCCCAGATTTTCTAATTGAAGGAAACGAAAATTATGAAAAAGTCATTTTGGTCTGAGCCATATTTGTGGATTCATGCATCGGGTTTGGCCGTGTTGCCCCTAGCTTTGGGCGTTTGCTGGCTCGGTTTGGCGGCGGGCGATCCGGTTTTTCCCGTTTGGCTGGAATATCTCGCGATCGCATTAGTGGGCATCGTCCCGATTTTTGCGATGCAGTGGTTCCGCCCATTTAATATTTTTAGTATCCTGTTGATTTGCCTGCGCCCGGAGGTGTTGAGCGAAGAGCAACGGCGCATTCTCAGCTTATTTAAGTTGCCTTCCCATCGCCTAGTCGCCGCGATCGCCCCCGCGATCCTCAGTATTGTTTTGTGGAAAATTTACGTTTGGGCCCCAATGGCAGCGGCGGTGACGCCTTTTCCCCCCGGTTGGCGGTTAGTCGGGCTAGCCGTTGGCGCGATCGCCTTTGGGGCGAGCAATTTATTTTTGCAGGTGCCGATCTCGGTATTCCGGGTTTTGCTGACCCCAGAAACCACCTTTGCCACCACGGCACCCTATCCGGTTGAGCAAATTCGGTCTGATTTTACCAATCCGGGCTTACCCGTGCGCCAAATTCTGCCTCCCATGAAAGAGGAACAGTCTGCTTAAGGTTAGAAAAACCGCAAACGAGCGCGACTCTTCCTAAAATTTGATATCCTTGGAAGGAAGAGTCAACCGGCTGATTGAGCTGGCTAGCGACGATCGGTTTCTCGCTCCCAATTGGCTCAAAAGTGTTATGAGCAGCACACCTAAATTGAGTGAGTTCGCTATTTTAAAAAAAGTAAAGCTTTAAAAGTTTTAACGGTTGCAAACATCTCACACTAGAGGTTATTTATGTCTAGCTCAACTTATCCGTCTGCTCGGTTCTCAGATGATGCCGCAATTTGGGAAAGCCTACAAACCGCGATCGCCGCGAGTTCTGGCTTTCAGCGCTGGCAAAACGAACGCAGTAGCGATCGCCGTTTAGCCGATTTGAACCAAGAACAACTGGTTAGCCGCTATTTGCGGGAAACATTAGAGACCCTTGCTTACTAAACCGAAAACCGGATTAGAGGGCTGGCGTTGGCGATTCATCGCTGGTGCCGTTAAGGATGAATCCCAGACGCTAATTCGCAACAATAGGTCAATCTTAATCGAAACCATCAAGCAAAATCAATGGGGGAGAAGTTCTAGAAATAGAATCTCCCCCGTTGTTTTAAGGCAAGCGCAAAATCTTCAAAATATCTTGAACTCGACCCGTCAAACGGCTCAGTTGATTGTAGGCTTCTAAGAGGCGATCGCCCTCCACATGCACCTCTTGAGTCGGATAATTTTCAATCACCTCAATCAGCGAAATCCGATTATCATCGCTTGCTGAAAGCACCAGCGCCGAACGTAGGGCTTGACGATTCGCCTGATTAGAAGGCGTATGGATTGCCTCGCTGAGGCGATCTAACACCACATCTCCTACTGGACTATTCAGCACCCGATCCATCACGATCAGATTGACCGGAACCTGGCGCGTCAACACCGATTGCACCGCCTGCGGGTCTTGTTTAGACATCGCCATATACGCCCGTAACGCGGGTGAAAGTTCCCCCGTTTCCGCAAACGTAGATAGCTCGCTCACCGCAATCGACTCGCGAAAGATTAAAAACTTTAAAACCACCGTTTCTGCTGCCCAAGCAGGCGACAGAGGAACCAAAAGCGCGATCGCTAATCCTAGCACGCCGTAGCGCAAACCCTTTAAACTCATCGATATCATCCAGAGAACAACCTTGCTTTCTTGACGATACCCCAAGCAGAAGGTTGCGTTATTGTAGAGGATTTGGGAACTTCTTTCACCCGAATTTCTGTCATCCTCTGTAAACCGCAAGGTCAATTTGGGAATGATTCAGTTGAGTTGTTATTCAGTTGCAAAATAAATGAGAGTGTATCAGGGTTCTCAAAATCGTGGGCAAATTCCCCAACTGCTAATCAAAAGCGTTCATGTTGGCTTATCCGCCTTAGTTCTGTGCAGCAGCGTGGGAATGGTGCTGCCAGCCCTTGCCCAGTCTCCATCCCCCACCCTAACCGCCCAGATTCCGGCAGGTGCCAGAGTTGTTTATGTGAACCCTAGCAGAGGCTCAGATACGAGCAACGCGGGAATCAGCGACGACATCCCCTACCGAACCATTACCTACGCCCTACAGCAGGCGGGCGAAAATACCGTCATTCAGCTTGCACCCGGTTCCTACACCGCAGAAACCGGAGAAGTTTTCCCCTTAAACCTCAAACCGGGGGTAATTTTGCGCGGAAGCGAATCCAATAAAGGGCAAACCACCCTCATTATTGGCAGCGGCGTCTTTATTAGCCCCACCTTTGCGCGACAAAATGTCACCATTCTTGCTGCTAGGGATAGCGAAATTACCGGCGTTACTGTTACCAACCCCAGCACGCGAGGAACCGGGGTTTGGGTAGAATCCACCAACCCCCGAATTAAAGACAGCACCTTTACCAACAACAACCGAGAAGGCGTGTTTGTTACGGGTACGGGCAATCCGAGGATTGAGAATAACGTGTTTACCCGAAATCTGGGTAACGGCGTTTCTGTGGCGCGTTCTTCTAGCGGCAGCATTCGCGGCAACGTATTTGATAATACGGGTTTTGGATTAACTATTGGCGGCACCTCTACCCCCACCCTCAGCAATAACCGGATTATCAATAACACCGATGGGATTGTGGTGACAGATACCGCCGAACCGATTCTGCGCGAAAACGAGATTGAAAATAACAGCCGCGATGGGGTAGTTGCCATTACCAACGCTAACCCCAACCTCGGAACAGCAGACAGTCAAGGGCGAAATATTATCCGCAATAACGGGCGCTACGACGTGTATAACGCCACCCGTTCTAATGTGATTGCTGCTGCTGGGAATGATATCGATAGTCGCAAGATTCAAGGGCAAGTCGATTTTACTGCTACCACCGTGGCGCGGGGACAATTGCGGGATATTCAAGGACATTGGGCAGAAACTTATATTCGGGCATTAGTTGCCCAAGATGTAATTGCGGGTTTCCCGGATGGAACCTTCCGCCCCAACGAACCTGTCACGCGGGCGCAGTTTGCCACCATTGTTAGTAAAGCCCTGTCTCCGGCGGCGAAGCGCGGGGGAACGAGTTTCCGAGATGTGCCGACGAATCACTGGGCGAGTGCGGCGATTCAATCAGCGTATCGGGGTGAATTTTTGACAGGCTTTGAGGATGCGACATTCCGCCCTGATTTGCGGATTCCGAGAGTGCAGGTTCTCGTCTCGCTAGTCAGTGGTTTGGGTTTGCGCTCCAACGATACGAGCGTATTATCCGCTTATAATGATGCCGCACAGATTCCCAGTTGGGCAGCAAGCGCGATCGCAGGTGCAACCCGCAGCGGATTAGTGATTAACTATCCTCAACCGCGACAACTCAACCCCAACCAACAAGCCACCCGTGGAGAAGTGGCTGCTTTTGTCTATCAAGCGCTAGTCAATGCCGGGAGGGCTGAACCTATTGAATCGCCTTATCTGGTGGTTAATCCCTAATTGATTGAGAAATAGGATTGAGGAAGCTTGTCGCGCTAGTATTAGCCAGGGTTGTGTTGGGTTTCGTGCCTCAACCCAACCTACAGGACTTCCTCAAATTTCCAGAATTAAAATCGATGAGAATTATTGTCTAGTTGTGTTGGGTTTCGTGCCTCAGCCAAACCTACAGGACTTCCTCAAATTTCTAGAATTAAAATCGATGAGAATTATTGTCTAGTTGTGTTGGGTTTCGTGCCTCAACCCAACCTACAGGACTTCCTCAAGTTTCCAGAATTAAAATCGATGAGAATTATTGTCTAGTTGTGTTGGGTTTCGTGCCTCAATTCAACCTACAGGACTTCCTCAAATTTCCAGAATTAAAATCGATGAGAATTATTGTCTAGCTGATTGTTGTAGTTGGCGAACTTCTTGGAGGATGCGGTTGATATCTTCATCTCCTAGACGTTTAACGTAATTAACTTTAACTTCATCTAAGAAATCAGAAATTAAGGTTTGCAATTCTTCTAGGGTATGTTGTTGTTGTACCCCTGCGCCTAAAGCGGTTCCGAAGTTTTGCACCATCTGGTTAAAGAGTTGATCTCCCACCGGATCGTCTGCATTCATTGCGTCATAAGCCGATTGAGAGCCTTCGGTTACAAGGTTAGCCAGTTGCAGAATGAATTGGTCGGTTAATCGTTTAGAAATTTGGTCAAATCCAGGAACAGATTGCAATCCTTGATAGGCTGGAGATTGACTAACCGCACGTTCAATGTTATGTCGCAATAGAGCTTCAATATCGGGTTTGATTGCGGGTAAGGCGTCGTAAACCACTAAATAAAATAAGCGGCTTATGAAGACTTCAACTTCATTAATTCCTGTGAGGTTAATATAAGGGCGATTCAGATTGGCAAAGACTTCTTGAGCAAATTCACCGCTATTCACTGCATCTTGAAATTGATTAATGGCATTGAGGATAATGACCTCAGTCATTTCTTCAGCAATGCTGGTGACAAAACCGCGACTGAGTTGGGCGCGAACAGGTTCGAGTTCAATTAAATCGGCTTCATTGAGGCGAATGGTGACGGGAATAATTCTGAGTAAGCGCCAAGCTGAGGGTAAAAAGGGAATAGTGGGCAGAAAGAGCAAAATATCATAGCAACGCCAAATCATGGCATCTGTCCAAGAAACCTTTTTGTATTGGCGACTAATATGAAAAGTTCTTGCCAGAAATTCTATAAAAAAGATGGCTGCAAACCAAATATCAATTCTGTGCCAGAATCGATCGGTAAATTGCCCGGTTTCATCAATTGAACGGTAATAATTGGTATTTATTAAAGGACGAATTTGTCCATTAAAAAAGTCTAAGCCTCGTCCGGGTTGGGCATTGATGAGATAGTCAGCCGTCCAGAAGGTTTGAAAAGATTCTCTTGAAGAAGCATCCGTAGTCTGAAACATCAGACGCCGCATATCATTTTTAATTTTCTCTAGGGTTCCCGTTTTATTGGCTAGCTGGAAGGGGTTCGTGTCAATCATTTCATTACTGCGATCGCGCAATTCCTCTAGCAGCGCTTCTCCTTGGGGCGATCGCAATGCCTCTAACCCCTGCTGTCTGACTAAAACATTGACCTCATCTACCAGATTCAGGTATTGTTCCGTATCGCGATAGGGTTCAATCCCCTTAATCGGATCGTACAGTCGCGTTATCGGGGAAGTATCGGTACGTTCGGCTAACCCCGGAACCGCAATCGAAGTATTTAATAACGGAACCGGAATTTGACCTTGCAACCAGAAATTCCGCATTCTGACATAGCTGAGATCGAACAGAACAACCGCAAAATTGATCGCGGCTAAAATAGCCATTGTTCTCTCGAACCCTAAATTTAAGCGCGATCGCCGTCTTCTCGTGGGTTTGGGAGGTCGTTCGGGAAGCTGCTTTACAGAGGACATAGATTATGGAGACTGAGTGATAGAAAATTCAGCAGAAGACACCCTATGCTTCAGAGTAACGCTACTGGAGATCGGCTCATCTTTCAACCTCAAGACCGGGCCCCATTCTCAGCAGCAGCCCGATGTCTTCGCTGTCTCTATCACTTTTACCATTGGGACGAGCGCCCTGTTAATCGTTCGGGGGAGGTAATTCTTGGAGAATGGTAAATCTAACGTGATTAATCGCCAAATCTCCCAAAGAAATCACATCCTTATCCACCAACTGATGATTAACGCGCAACTTCTCAAACGAAATCCCCTTACCAATTTCTACGTGATACCAAGCCAACCCCATAAAAAAGCGCGTGGGATAGGGGCCATTTTCTTGGATATCATCCGGGTTCGACTCCATCGGCACCCAACCCAACCCCGGAATATAAAATTCCAGCCAGACATGGTTAAAATCGGGTTGTAAGGGCAGATTTTGGCGATCGCCCGCAGGCGGACACTTATAGCGTCCAATCGTCCGACAAGCAATTCCATTCAAGCGACACAGCGCCAAGAGAACCCCCACATACTCCCCGCAGGAACCCACGCCGCGCACTAACACCACATCCGGCGGATCGATTTTCGGCTTAATGCCATAGGAAAGGCGATCGTAAACATAATTGCGGATTCGCAACACCTGGCGCAAGATATTAGTCTCGCTACCAATTGCTTCTTTGGCGCTGCGTTGGACAATTTCCGAATTCATCTTGAGATCGTCATTATCCACCAAATAGACCGCCTGCATCTCTGGGGGAAGCGGCGGTGCATTTTCCGTATCGCGCGGCGTCAGATGATATTTAATGCTGCGAACCTCAATTAACGCCTTCCAGCCAAAAATCCGGCCCTCATGGGGTTGCAAGCGATCGAAGTGAAACACCGCCACCCGCTGATCGCCTTGCATTTCCTCTGTAAACGGCATTCCCACCGCCTCAACCGATCGCACCTTTTGGCGATGGGTATCCGAAGGTAAGGCAATTCGCCAGTCTAAATTTTCTAACTCCACCTCATCAAGGGGCGAAAGTTCCTCCACATAGGACATCTCAATCAAATAGCCATTAGAAACCGCGTAATGGTCTTTCGCGTTGTAGTGATAGTGGAGGGGGTGAATAAAGGTGCGATCGCGCCAAGCCAATTGTTGCGGCGGATCGGAGTTTGGATCGTCGCGAATGTAGGCTTCTTCGCCCGAATACACCACATACAGCAGCGTCTCGTCCGGATCGGCAGCAGCGTGAAAACTAATCCCCGTCGGGCGTTCAAACGGCGTTAAAACGCTAAAGCGAATCTCCCCCGTCGCCCGATCCATACAATAAACTGTTTGTTCTTCAATATCCGTAACCCACAGTTCTTCATCCCGGATCGTTAGACTTTCCACACCCATTCCAGGCGCTAACAGCTTCGTAATCGGCGTCCCATTATTCCCGTTATAGATGTGAATATAGCCAGACTTTTGGCAACTCACGTAGAGGGTCGAACCCCAAACTGCAACGCTATTCGCCTCATAGGGAAGGGCGATTAATTCTTGCGGCGTCAAATCGTCCCAAGTACAGGTATAAACAGATTCATCTCTGGTAAACCAAACCCTCTCATCTGTCGCCGCCAAACCAGTAGCGCCAACAAACGCATTCAGATGATTAGGATTGAGAATCGTCGTATTGTCCGTATCGGGATCGATTTCGACTAGATAACCGCGCAAGGCATCAATCGAGAGTAATTTATCCCCACGCGAAGCCAGTCCGTACAGCATATAGACTCCAATCGGTCTAATGCTACGACGCCAGCGATCGAGTTTCAGTGGAGTTCCCGCAGAACTCAGCGAAGGATTTTGCGTAAACATAGAGAGGGTTAATCAGGCGTGAATGTTGAATTATAACCGCTCATTTTCCTTCGCTGATGTATCCCAAGGCGAGTTTAAGGGTTGGCGGGAACCGTTCTCACCGTCAGAACTTGCGGCGGCGTTGAATCTGGGGGATAGATTAAATCGACTTGCACCGTTTTTTGGGCGTTCGGCGGTAGGGTAATTTCTTGTAACGGCGAGAGAACTTGTCCGGTTCGATGCCAGAGGTGGACATAGCGCGTTTTTTGCGTATTTCCTTCTGGATAAGTGAGTTTGACGGTACCCCGGAAGAAAGGGAAATCCTGCGGCGGTCTGCGGAAGCGTAGACCCCCCGGAACGGCATTATTGGTCTTTAAAGGGGTTTCCAGGGTGAGGGCGACTCGTTGCGCCTGGGAGGTGGGGTTATTCAGCGGTAGGGTCAGGTTATATTCAACGCTATAATTCCCGTGCGCTTCATAGGCCGTATCGGGATAGCGAACCAGCATTTTCGCCGTTTGATTTTGCCCAGTTCCTAGGGTTCCACCGCGCAAAGCAGCGATGGGGTAAGAGTAGGCTTGGCCCGCTTCGGGAATCGTCAAAACCGCAGTATTAGGCGCATCTGTAACCTTAGCTTGCCAGCGAGAACCCAGGGAAACCCCGGCGACTCGACCGTAAATTAATTGACCTGTGGTTTGTTCGGGGGGCGTTGGGGTTTTATCGCGGGGTAAGGCTAAGTTGCCGTTATTGAGAAGGGCTTCCCATTCTGCTACAGTGGGGGCGCGATCGCTCCCATCGGCATTTTTTGGGGCAAACATCGACAGACTCGCTGCATAGACTTCCCCCGAACTCTCAACCCGAATTAAGCTAGAACGCCCATTAATCGGTTTTTCCAAATCCCTCACCGGGATGGGATGATTCATCAACAGCCGACTTTCTTGAGGAGGAATCACTAACTTTTCGGGAAAATCTGCCGCCCGTTCGCCGCGCAACACCTTGTTAACCGAGAGAACCCCCGGCCCGGAAGCCACCGTTCCATTCGGATTTTCGATATAAGTATCAAGGGTTTTAAACGGGGCTTCTTGCATCAAAGAAGACGCCGCTTGCAACACTTCAACCGTGACGGGTTGCGAACCGGGGTTATGTAACAGCAACCCTAGGTACAGAGTTTGAGAATCTCTGGGGGTGTGGCTGTAGTGATGCAGAAATAAGTCAAAACGACCGGAGAGGGGATAATTGAGATGGGCATTCGGTTCGCCTTGTCCATCGGGGGGAAAGGTGGATAGCAAAATTCCCGGCGTCTTCACCCATTCCGGACTGTTGCTGTTAAACATCGGGACATTATCGAGGCTTCCCGGTAAAGGGCGGACTTGAGTCGGTTGAATGACTTCTTGAAACGTGGGAGAAGGCGCGGGGGTGGGTTGGGCGTTGGCGCGGGTAAAGCGAGAGGTTAGGTTTTGGCTAACTTGCCAGAACCCGCTGCCCAGAAGCAGAAGTGCGATCGCGCTGACAAATAGGTAGGATGGATACTTAGGGAAGGACATAGCCAGTCAAGCAGGAAGGATCTTTTATTTACTTCAGTCTTCCCCTTTGCTAATCCTGTTAAGTCGCCTGCGAAGTAATTTAATTTTTCACCCCCAACCCTTTAAAGAGAAACCGAGTTTCTCGCTACGCCAACGGCAAAAAGGCATCTGAGATCATCGAAGTCTGTCCGCCACTTTGAACAATGACATCGAGTAAATCGCCCCCTGTAGATGCAAGCGAGGGTAAAATCCCTTTAATTCGATTTGGTGTCACAGCCGTCACCGTCGCCTGTTGGTTGCCAATGGTGACTGTGGTATTGCCCAACTGACCAAAATTGACACCGCCAATTTCAAACAATTGACCCGCCGGGGCCCGCCAGGGGAAGATATCGTAGGCAGTGGTTGTTGTCACCACATGGTTAGGCGTTGCAACGGAAATAGAATTCCCGCTAAAGTCAATCCCCACAATAGCCCCACCCGGCCCGGTGAGGACATCTAAACCGCTGGAAATCCCGTTAAACGTCTCCGTTTTTAGCACCTTTTGCCCATCAGCAGACATCGTGAAGCTATAGAGTTGGCCGTTCCATTTTTGCGCCAGCAAGTTACCGCGCAGTTGGTTGTTAAAAGTGGTTGCCCGATACTCTACAATCCCATTGGTAGAAGCCTGCATGGTTGCTAAGGCCCCAGTGACAACCCCTGGAATGGTAGTTTGGAACGAATCATAATAGACATTTTGCCGATTATCGTAGCGTCCGCGATTCCGGTTAGGATGGCCGTAATAGGCACCGGCTTGAATTAGATTTAATTCATCGGGGACATTCTGGGTAAAAGGTTTTTGGGTGGTTGCAGAGG
Source organism: Desertifilum tharense IPPAS B-1220 (assembly GCF_001746915.1). Taxonomy (NCBI): domain Bacteria; kingdom Bacillati; phylum Cyanobacteriota; class Cyanophyceae; order Desertifilales; family Desertifilaceae; genus Desertifilum; species Desertifilum tharense. The sequence continues at coordinate 40,123 of NZ_MJGC01000050.1, read as the reverse complement.
TAGACACATCCCCAAAATTCACATTCGCCCCGTTATCGGTGGCGTAGAGTAAACCTTTCGTTGTCCAAACCAAATCAAAAGGATTGCGTAAACCGCTAGCATACACAGAAACATCAACACCCGGAACCACATCCGCCACGCCACCAAACACCTGACTAATTTCCGGCGCAAACGTTAGCCCACTGGGGGGTTGAAAATTCGGAGGCAGTTTGTAGGTAATCTTGCCATTAAAGTTCGGTTTGGTAATCTCAGCCTTCAAAATCGCTGCTGTCAAGGGAGATTCGGGTAAGCCACCAATATTGGTATTGGGAATTCCTGCATTAGTATTGCCCCCCACTGCAATCAAAAGATTGCCCTGACTATCAAAGTCTAAACCGTTAATCCCGTGGTCGTGGTTCGAGACAGGTAAACCCGTAATTAACGGCTTAACGGTCGAGAAATTCGGGCCTTCTAAGATGGAAACTTGACCGCTGTATGCCGAAAGCTGCGTTTCTGGGAAGCCTTTCCCGCCATTATTGGCAAATAGCTTGCTGTGGGCAACATAGATTTTCGGTTGTCCCGGCGGGTCAAAGGGATTAAAAGCAATGCCTAAAATACTAGTATTGCTAAGACCTGCGATCGCATTAATTTCCTGTTTGGCAACGACGTTATATTGAGAATCGAAGGTAAAAGCCGTAATCTTACCGCCATAAGACCCGACATACAACCGCCCATCAGGCCCCCAAGTTGCCACCGTAGGCATCGATTTAGTGGCTACCGTCTTTTTGGTAAAGCTAACTTGCACCACATCGTTATCGAGAATCGTGATGGGAATATTTGCCAAACTTAAGCCATTGTAATTTTGATCGGCGCTGGTAATCGTATGGGCAATACTCGTGAAATGGGTTCCCTCGGCTAAAGTATCATCAATCGCTGCAAGGGTTACAATTTGCGGGACATTCCAATTACTCGGCGTAAAGGTCAGCGAAGACTTGTTGACCTGAATCTGTTGGTTGTCATACTGTAAGCTCACAACTGCATTCGCCGTCGGTTGGGTATTCAGCACCACTGAATAAGTATCAGTACCGCCCGCCTCACTCACCACGGTACTGCCACCCGTCTGATTAAACAACACCAACGGCGCAGTTAGCGGCACAACTTCAATTGCCGAAATCTTGGCATTATCCACGCTGGCAGCTAAATCAATATTGAGAACCCCGTCAGAGACAAACACGCCCGGAACGGTTTGGACTAATGCCGAATTCTTACCAGGGAAAAAGGCATTTTTAGAACTCGCAAAGATATCCAAGTTGCTAACCGCAAGGCTATTTTCAACCTTGATATCGAACACGCGCTTATTGAAATCATCCCAATAGATTTCCGCAAAGTGAAGATTAACGTTATACCCGCCATTCGCCACCGGAATCTCGTAGGATAAGTTTGTTGCCCAGCGTTCGGTCTGGTAAAGCGTATCGCTCTCGGTTTTAGCAATTTCAGCCGTTGTAGAATAGGTTGAACCCCCTTTAAAGTGAGCATCAGCTTGCCAAACTTGTCCGGAGGGGTCGGTATATTGTCCGCCGCCAGCATTGATGCGAATTGCATTTGGGGTAGGAGTTGGAGTGGGTGTAGGAGGGGGAGTTGGCGAAGTCTTCGGTAAAATCTCAATCCCGGCTAGCTTGGCATTTTCAATATTGCCTGTTAACTCTAGATTCAGAACCCCATCACTCACCGCGATGTTATTAACAGGTAAAGTTAACGCCGCAAAGCTACCCGTTTTAGCAAACACATCGAGATTGCTAACAACCTGATTTCCTTCAGCCTTAATACTGAAGACGCGCAGATTGGGCGAACTAAAGTAAATCTCAGCTAAGGCGAAGTTGATATCATAAATCCCATTTTGCACGGGGATAGCGTAGCTAAAGGTTTTACCAAATCGTTCCGTTTGATAAATGGGGTCTTCAACTGTCGCTGAAATCGGTTGGGTGGTGTTGTAAGTCAAACCCCCTTGAAAGAAAGTATCGGCTAACCAAACTTGTCCGAGACTATCGGTATAGTTACCGCCCCCTGAATTGATGCGAATCGCGTTTGGGGTAGGAGTGGGGGTGGGTACAGGGGTAGGAGTGGGCGTCGGGGTAGGGGTAGGAGTTGGGGTTGGTGTCGCCGACTTATCGGCTAGCACTTCAATCCCGCCGAGTTTGGCATTTTCAATATTGCCAATAAACTCTAGATTGAGGACGCCATCGTTAACCGCAACATTTTCAATCGGAAGGGAAAGGGCGTTATTTTTCCCAACTTTGGCAAACACATCGAGATTGCTAGCAACCTGATTTCCCTCGGCTTTAATGCTGAAAACGCGCAGATTGGGCGAACTAAAGTAAATCTCGGCTAGCGCTAAGTTGATATCATAAATCCCATTTTGAACGGGGATGGCATAGCTGAATGATTTGCCATAACGTTCCGTTTGATAAATGGGGTCTGCGTTGGTTCCAGCAATGGGTTGTGAGGTACTGGCGAACTTGCCACCGCTAAAGAAGGTATCGGCTAGCCAAACCTGTCCGAGACTATCGGTATATTGTCCTCCGCCTGCATTAATGCGGATGGCATCTGGAGTGGGAACGGGTGTGGGTGTCGGGGTGGGAACAGGTGTCGGGGTGGGAACGGGTGCAGGTGTCGGGGTGGGAACAGGTGTAGGTGTGGGAGTTGCAGCAGCATCCGGTAATACTTCAATCCCGGCTAGCTTGGCATTTTCAATACTGCCAACCAGTTCTAAATTCAGGATGCCATCGCTAACGGTAACGTTTTCGATAGGAATCGCAAGGGCCTTATAGTTGCCTGCTTTAGCAAACACATCGAGATTGCTAACAACTTGATTTCCCTCGGCTTTAACGCTGAAGACTCGCAAATTTGGCGCGCTAAAGTAAATTTCGGCTAAAGCCAGATTAATGTCATAAACGCCATTTTTAACGGGGATGGCGTAGCTGAAGGATTTGCCAAACCGTTCTGTTTGATAAATGGGGTCTTCAACGGTTGCTGAAATCGGTTGGGTGGTTTTGTAAATACTGCCACCTTGAAAGAAGGTATCGGCTAACCAGACTTGTCCGAGGCTATCGGTGTATTGTTCTCCGCCTGCATTAATACGGATGGCATCGGAGATGGGAATAGGGGCGGGTGTTGGCGTCGGGGTGGGAACAGGAGTTGGGGTGGGCGTGGCGGTGGGGTCTAATTTGAGGATTTGAACGGGTGAAAGTGCCCCTGTGGTTCCGTCAGCGTTTTTAACGGTGGTAACGAGGTGATTGTATCCCCCAGAGGCGTTGGATTTGGTGAGGGTGATGGGGATATCAATGTATCCGGTGCTGCCAATGGTAGCGAATTTTTCGTTAACTGCGATCGCGCTATTGGTTTCGTAAGCTTGCAGCGCTAACCCTCCACTACTGCTGCTAAAGGCTGCTGCTTCTACCATTAACAGAGATACTTGAGAACCTGGCGTTCCGCTAATGCGTGCGGTTTGATTGGCATTACTCACAGTTGTGGGTTCTGAAGATAGCCCCAAAACTTCTAGCGTTGGTTTGCCCGGTAAGCCTGCTTTTAACGTAACTTGCGACCCATCTAGCGAGTTGGGAATGCGATAGGTTTTTCCTGAAAGGCTGGTTCCGTTATCAAATTCAACGGTAATGTTTGCCCCAACTAACTCTAATCCGGAAACGCTACCCGATTCTCCAGGGCCGGGTGCAGGCAATCCTTTGATACTGGTAGGATCGACATCTACGGAAAATTTGAGGGTTTTTCCGGGTGTAAAGTTATTAAAGTTGATTTCAAGACCGGAGTAACCCTCATTTTTAGGTAAAAAATAAGTATGATTAACTAAACCAACGCCAGAATCGCTATCGATTGAGAAATCCTTCGCCACCACATCTCCCGCCAAGCCATAGGGATCGAACACCATATTTGGCAGGATACTAGAACTTAAATCAACGCGAATGCGAGTAATTTTCTGAGCTGTGCTTGAGGTATTAGAGAGAACAAAAGACCCGGAAGAGTAGGTGCTGTTGTTAATATTGTTACCCGGTGGATCGATAACAAATAGCGCTTGGGCATTCAGCAACCCCCGATAGGCGGCTTGTCCGTCTGAAGAGATGACTGGTGAGGTTTGAATTGACCCCAGTTGCACGTCGAGATCCCAGTTTCCGCCTAAGTCTTGATGCCCAATCGGAGTAGAAGATGCGGCAATGTTAGCCCCAGTCAACTGATGGAGGGTGCGGAGTAGAGATAAACCCAATTCTTGGGCAGCGACGCAACAGCCGTAAATCAAAATATCTGCTTGGGCGTGAAGAAATTGCTGCCAATTTTGAATTTGATGAGCGTAATGCTTAATATTTTCTAAGGTTAACGGGGTTTTACCTAAATAAAGACAGCCCGGTTCGCCATGAGCAATGAGGTGAATTGCAGAGATATTTTTATAAGCCTGAAAAAAGCGATTAATGGCAAAAATACTATCTTGTTCGGCATCTAAAATAACCCAGGCAAAATTAGAGGAAAGGCGCTCTAGTCCTAGATGTTGAATGCCTGCAACTCGCGAGTCAATAATAATTAGCTCTTGAGGTGACTTTAGACACTCAACAGGGGATGAAGCTGGGGCGAAAGATTGAGTATTCATGGTGACTCAAATGATGAGTAAAAAAATTGACAGCACTGACCTAGCCTCCTGATTCAGAAGGCTTCTATGGGTAGCAAATATAATCTCTAGCTCAGGCGCTACCCCAGGTTTGGTCTAACTTTGACAGAGGCTCAACAAGCAGAACAACACACTCTTTACTGGTACTGCTAGGCGACGGCAAATAAAACAGCATTCCAGTGATAATACTTAGAATTGTTCGCGATTTTGGGGAATGATACGATAAAGTTATCGTAAATATACGGTTATTTTTATGAAGGGAGTATAAATATCGGAACTCGCGATCGCGGATAGCATCGATCGCAGTCCGTGCGATCGCGAGTTGCCTCTGGCACGTATAAATACGGAGGTCAATCTAGCGCATGGCCCCCATTGTATTTTTCCAAGAGACTTCTTTACACAAAATTTCTAAAGCTTTGCGATCGGCTGCTTTAAACAAATTGCCATGAATCAATTCAGTCAGAACCTGCTGCATCAATTGCGGGGCAAACTGACCGCCACTTTTCATCAAATGGGCGTAATACTGAAACTGCGGGCTATTGTCTCGGTTGAGGTGAAAGCGATGAACCTCTTGGGAAGTCATGCGATAGACAGGCGTATTCACGGGAACGACAATTATCGGGATTCCATGACATCCGTAAGCGCGATCGCCCTGTTGTTCCAGCGTCCCAATTAACACCGTCCCCAGCAAAACCCGCGTCTCATTAATCAAATCTGGCGTAAACATCGGATCGGGTTCGGCGGATAAACGCGGCCCGCTATTGAGAAACAACGGGTTGAGTAACTGCGAATTATAAATTAACCCAACCGCCCAGTGGCGTCCGTGGGGTTCTTCTAGCTTGACAAAACACCCAAACCCATAATCCTCCGGTTGCGGCGGCTGCACCACCTCCATCGCATCATCGAGTTGCACCACATAATCGCAGTGAGAATTTGATTTAACAACCTTACCGATCCGTGTCATCTTCCAACCCCCTAAAACAAACTTCCCCACCTTTTGTCAGAGTCCTGAACTCACTTTATCAGGAGGCTCCACCAAAGGGTGAGGAAGCATTAAGCTAGAATGAGCTATACAGAATCGCCGTTGGCTGAAACTGCACCTACTAAGACATCGATTGGATAATGAAATCAAAATAGGGGGCGGCTTCGCTGGCATCCTCAGACGTAAGCAGCGACAGAGAAGCATTTTTCAAACAGCGAATGGCTTCAACCATCCCTGCGACCGGAACGCCTAGAGAATTGTACATTTCGCGGACGCCGATTAGCCCGATTTTTTCGATCGGTTCTTTGTCGCCAGCCAGAACGCCGTAGGTGATCAACCGCAGATACCAGCCGTAGTCGCGCAAGCACAAAGCCCGTTCGCGCTGTCCGTAGGCATTACCGCCGGGGGCGATAAAGTCAGGCCGCTTTTGCCACAACCGTCTGCTGGCTTCTTCAACAATCTTTTTTTCGTTTTCTGCGAGAGTCGAGGCGATGCGAGTGCGTTGTTCCCCGGTTTTGAAAAAGAATTCCATATTTTTGAGTTCGCCAGAACTGGGGTAACGCAGTTCGTCGTCTGCTTGGAGAATGACTTGGCTAATTACGCTCATGATTATTAGAAGTATGTCAGGATATCACTTTGTAGTTTAACCGAGTCTGGGTCACACCATAACAGGGAATTGGGCGCAACTTAGGGGGCGCGGGAATTAGGAGAAAGTATGAGTTTACCAAGCGAAAAAGTTTACAATTCGCAATCAAATCAACTTTGGAAGCAAGGCGAATTAGTCGAAATTCAAATTGAGGATGTTAGCGATACCGGGGAGGGGGTTGGACGAGTTGAGGGACGCGTGGTGTTTGTCCCGGATACCGTAAATGGCGATCGCGCTTTAGTCCGTTTAGTCCAAGTTAAACGCCAATTTGCCAAAGGAAAACTCCACGAACTCCTAGAACCTTCCCCTCACCGCATTCGTCCCGGTTGCATTGTCGCCGATAAATGCGGGGGATGTCAGTGGCAGCATATTGATTATGGACAGCAACTAGAGATTAAGCGTAATGTGGCAATTCAAGCCTTAGAACGCATTGGCGGAATCACTAACCCACCTGTCGATGAAGTCTTAAGCGTCCATCAACCCCTGAAGTATCGCAATAAAGCCACCTATCCGTTTGGGATGTCTGCCACTCAACAAGTCCAGACGGGATATTACCAAAAAGGCAGCCACAAGCTAGTTAACCTCAACCAATGTCCCGTACAAGACGAACGCCTCAACCCCCTGCTAGCCGAAATTAAGCGCGATATTCAACAACGGGGTTGGCCCATTTATCAAGAACAGCGCCACCAAGGAGAACTCCGCCATCTGGGGTTAAGAATTGGCAGGCGAACCGGAGAGATGCTGTTAACCCTGGTGGTGACTCAAGGCAATTTACCGGGAGTGGAAGAACAGGCGCAAACCTGGTTAGAACGCTATCCCGGTTTGGTCGGAGTCTTGCTGAATTTTAACCCGCAACGGACTAACGCCATTTTTGGCAATCAAACGCGCTGTATTGCGGGGAGAGAATATTTAGCAGAAGAATTTGCCGGGTTGCAGTTTCAACTGCGGGCCGATACATTCTTTCAGGTGAATACAGAAACCGCTGAGGCGCTATTGCAGGAAGTTTTACAGGAATTGCGCTTGCAGGGTGATGAGGTGTTGGTGGATGCCTATTGCGGTATCGGGACGTTTACGTTACCCCTGGCGCGCCATCTCCAGCAGGCGATAGGGATCGAAGTGCAGCCAGAGGCGATCCATCAAGCTGAGTGTAATGCTCAATTAAACCAAATTACCAATACTCGCTTTTATGCGGGTTCTGTGGAATCGCTGTTACCTCAATTAGAGGTTAAGCCAGATATTATACTGCTCGATCCGCCTCGCCAAGGTTGCGATCGCGCTGTTCTAGAGACGCTACTCCAAATTCAACCCCAACAGATCGTTTACATCAGTTGCAAACCCTCTACCCTAGCCCGCGATTTAAAGATTCTTTGTGACAATGGCAATTATCAACTTACAAGGGTTCAGCCTGCGGATTTCTTCCCCCAAACCTCCCACGTAGAATGCGCCGCTTTTTTGCAAAAGAGTTGAAAAACAAAAGGTAACACCTCTCAATTCCCCTCTTCTTCCATCTCCCCACCTCCCATTCTCTTCTTCCCCAACCCCCAACTCCCAACTCCCAACTCCCAATTCCCTTCTTCCCCAACCCCCAACTCCCAACTCCCAATTCCCTTCTTCCCCAACCCCCAACTCCCAACTCCCAATTCCCTTCTTCCCCCCATCCTCTAGTCGTCCAATAACCGTCTAGGGTTAGAAGAACGGTGTCCCCGCAGGCGATAGGCGGCGATCGGGTTGCTTAAAATGTGGGTTTCAATCATTTCATGGGCCCGATCCAGAAGCGCGATCGCGGCATCAATGCGATTGCACACACCCTGCCAATTGTCAACTGTTTTCTGAAGAATTTCAGGAGAAGGGAGTTGAGGTTGAGGAGTCATTTAAATATTCCAGTCTTGCTTTGTTTCTCTGAGGCTAGCTTCAATCGCATCCGCCGTAGCGAGGGCTTCTTCTAGCGATTGATCTAAGCAGTTTAGCAAATCTGAAGCCGCTGAGGGTTGAGCCTCGCAAACCCGCCATAACAAGTTGCTTAAACGCGAGTAAAAGTCTGTGAGTCGTTCTCGCGCATTTTGCAATTGGGAAAGGGTGTTGAGGGTTTCTGGCGTTTCACCAAACCGTTCGTAGATCGTTAAGTCCAGTTTTGTGACTTGATGCAGCAATTGTAATAAGCGGCCTTGTCGCTCTAAGGCGATCGCCAAAGTATCATTCAGTAAGTTCGCCACAGGCTTTGGGTAAATCAGCTTTTTTTAAATCATTTTTATAAACTGTATCTTAGCCTAAACTCTTGTAGTTTTCGGGGGTTCGTTATTCTCCCTTCCTAGAAAATCACGATTTCTAAAATTAGCTTAACTTATCCTAAAAACTCGGTTCTCCTATATTTGCTTAAGAGAATCAGGTGTTAAAAATTTAGAGTGCTTTGAGGATAACCTTATCTTAACCCCTTGCATCCGGATTAGTCGGCTCTGGTTGTCTAACCAAATAGAAGTCCATAGCTGGCTCAAGGCGGCATCAAACCTAGCAAAATTGGCGGTATGATGTCCAAACAGAACAGCAAACATCCCGACTGAAGAGATCCAGATGTCAGCATTTGGAACTTTTCAGGCAATTGCACCCCTCTACTTTCTATTCTTAGACCCCAAGTTATTCCATGAAGTTTAGCGAAATAGTTGACAAATTGGGAGATTTAGCCACTCAAAATAGTCTCCCGGATCTCGATCCCGATATTCAGGGCGTTTCTCCAATCGATGCGGCAACGCCTGATTCATTAAGTTTTATTGAGGGGGCAAGATTTGCCAGCAAAATTACCCAAACTACTGCAACAGCCTTAATTATTCCACCGCAGTTGCAAGCAGAAGTGAGTCAGCGAGGAATTGCTTGGATCGCTGCATCCGAACCCCGTTTAGTCTTTGCTAAAGCGATCGCCCTCTTTTATCAACCCTACCGCCCCTTGGGACAAATTCACCCCACCGCAGCGATCGATCCTGCTGCGGAAATTGGTGAAAACGTTTATATTGGGGCCCATGCCGTAGTTCAAGCTGGGGTAAAAATTGGCAACGAAGTCTGCATCCATCCCAACGTAGTCATTTACCCAGATGCGCGGATTGGCGATCGCACCACCTTACACGCCAATTGTACGATCCACGAGCGATCGCAAATTGGGGCAAATTGCGTCATCCATAGCGGCGCAGTCATCGGTTCCGAAGGCTTTGGCTTTGTCCCCACCCCCCAAGGCTGGTACAAAATGGAACAAGCGGGCTATACCGTTCTAGAAGATGGGGTAGAAGTCGGTTGTAACACCGCCATCGATCGCCCTGCCGTTGGCGAAACCCGAATTGGGCGCAATACTAAAATTGATAACCTCGTGCAAATTGGACACGGCTGTCAGATTGGATCGAATTGTGCGATCGCCGGACAAGCAGGCATGGCAGGCGGCGTACAATTAGGGAACAATGTCATCCTTGCCGGACAATCGGGAATTTCTAACCAAGCGAAAATAGGAGATGGTGCGATCGCTTCTGCCAAAGCCGGAATTCACCACGATATCGAACCTGGGGAAATTGTCTCTGGTATTCCCGCAATGCCCCATAAGCAGTTTCTCAAAGTAGCCGCTATTTATGGTCGTCTCCCCGAACTTTATCAATCCCTCAAGCAACTGCAACGCCGCCTTGGGGAAAAGAGTGCTGAGTAAAAAGTGCTGAGTGCTGAGTGGGGAAGAGGATGGGGGGAAGAAGGGAATTGGGAGTTGGGAGTTGGGGGTTGGGGAAGAAGAGGATGGGGGGATGGGGAGAAGAAGGGAATTGGGAGTTAGGAGTTAGGATTTGGGGAAGAAAAGATAGGAAGACTGGATAATTATCAACTCAGCACTAGCACTCTTTTCCCCACTCAGAACTCGGAACACCGCTACTTGGTGTGCAAGCGACGGAACTCAGCACACTGCTACGTACCAAGAACCACGCAACAGCACTCAGCACTCTTTTCCCCCCACCTCCCCACCTTCTTCCCACTCAGCACTCAGCACTCAGCACTCAGCACTCCTTCCCCTCCCTGCGATAGAGCAGCAATCTGAGAATAGACCCGCTAATATTTGTAAAACAAGTACAAATCCGAAAGCGAGTTTGCGGATCTATGTTAGACGAACTCTTTCCCTTTAAGATTGCGATAGATGCAACCGCGATCGCAGGTACATCACTTTGGTCTTTAGCGTTATATTTAGGCTTTTCTCCCGTCAGCGACTGGCTGATGGAACAGATGAGTCGTTGGTTTAATTTCGCCGAACGCGCCCTCTATACTTCTAGTGAAGAGTACGAACGGACGCGACGGGGACGAGAAGCCCAAAATTCTTTCTATGCTTCAATTTTCAGTATCATTCCGTTTCTAGCGGTTGGGGCGTTCTGTAATTATCTAGTCGAAATTGGCTTAGACCGCAGTTGGGCCATTAGTATCGGCTTACTCGCCTGTGTAGGAGGAGGGGTGTACGAATTGGGACGGCGGGATGGACAATCTTGAGAGGGAATTGGGAGTTGGGAGTTAGGGGTTGGGGAAGAAGAGGATGGGGGGTTGGGGAGATGGGGAGGTGGGGGGAAGAAGGGAATTGGGAGTTGGGAGTTGGGGGTTGGGGAGATGGGAAGATAGATTTTATAGGTGTAGACAGTTAACCTTACCGCCCCTTTTTTCAACTTCTAAGATTCAATTCCCCCTTCTCTCTCGGAGTTCCTCTCAGAGAGACGCCGTTGCCATTCAGCATCTGTTTGATCGGAACGAGCAACCTCTTGATCGAGTAAATCGGTTTCAGTGGTGTAAGCTAAGTTATCGCTGCTAATGATATGTTCGGCTGCAAATTGACGGGCATATTCTAACTTTTGCTCTAACGCTGGATTGGGGGATTGTAACAAAGTTGCCCTGGCTTCGCGTTGTTGGTTGCGGGTATCAATTTTGCGGTTGCGCCAGCCGTTCCAAAAATAGCGAATCAGCGGAACGAGAAGGAAGGCGATGCCATAGCCTAAAAGAACGCCATAAATCGATTGCACAAAGGCGATATAGCCACCAATTTCGGCTGCGATCGCACCATCTGCTAATAGGCTACCTAAAACCAAAGCCCCAATCAAATTTACCGCCCCTAAACCCACCGCCAGCATAATTTGTCCGGAACTGGCTTGGCTAAAGCGCCAGCGAAACTCCCGCAGATATTCAGGAACCGCTTGGACTTTCCGCTGAGTGGCTGTGGTTTGCAACTCCGGAAAGTGATAGACTAACCCTCCTTGTTCGCTGACTTCCGGGCGACCATTAAAGCGGGTTAGCACGGGTAGCATATACTCTTCGTATTCATTAGAGTAACCTTGGCCCAGGTCGTCCAGATAGGGGGCAATTTGTTCGGCAACAACGGCCCCTTGATGATTGCGAATGATTGTGGCAATATCCTGCCAGCGGCGTTCCTCTAAATTCGCATTGGGATTGCCATCGCCAAACAGAAAGGAGTAAACCGACTCTAGAAAACTCATTGAGTCAGGGTTATCAGCCGATTTCCGACGAGGAGAACGCTGAGTCGGATAGTAACCCCGCCTAGAATAGCGCGGATTAAAAAACCAGATCAGATCGCTAATCCAGTAGGAGGGGAAGAACATGAAACCCCCACCCGAAGAACGATTGCGGTTATTTCCCCCAGAATCGCCGCCACCGCTAGCGCTAATGCTAATCACAATCACCGAAATGGCTACCAAAATCGCCAAAATCGAGAGAACCAGAAAAATCCCAAAGGAAATGCGGATTAAATAGAACAAAACCCGCCAAACCTTTTCCCACCATTCTTGGAGGCGCAACCGCCAGTATTTATTCCGCAACACGGCGCGAAAATGGCGAGGGAACTGGTAGGCAATTTCACCCGATTCGGCAACTTGTAAATGTCCGCCAGCTTCCGAAGCCAGAGCGAGTAAGCCTCGTTCTGCTAAATTAACGTTTAATCCAGCTTGCGTCGCGATGTCTCCTACAGTGACGCGATAACCAAGCTGTTCTACAGCTTGCATGATTTTTGGGTCGGCAACCGTCATGGCTTTCCTCAAAAAATTTCGCCTAACCTCTCACTACTGTCATTCTAGGCGGTAGAAGAAAGGGTTGGGTGAGGGGAATCCCGTCTTGCGATTGATGCGGGCGATCGCGCAATCAAGCTATAACTAGGGAAAGTTGCGTGCCTTTCTGCTCCCAAAGGACAGATTTTTGCACGTCCCGGATTATCCTGATAACTGAATAGATCGTATTTTTTACCATGCAGCCCACTGACTCCACTAAATTTACGAATAAAGCTTGGGAAGCAATTGTTAAGTCTCAAGATGTTGCGCGTCGCGGAAAGCATCAATATCTAGAGGTGGAGCATGTGGCGATCGCCATGTTAGAACAGGAACAGGGCTTGACTCGCAACATACTAGAGAAAGCGGGACTCGATCCTGTCAAGCTTCATCAACAACTCGAAGCCTTTGATGCGCGTCAAGCCAAAGTCCCCAACGTGGATCAACTCTACCTCGGACGCGGCTTAGATATTCTGTTAGACAAAGCAGAAGCGATCCGGCAAACCTGGCAAGATGAATTTATTTCCATCGAGCATATCATCCTGGCTCTCAGCGATGACGAACGGATTGGGCGTCGCCTATTTCGCGCCTTTGATATCAGCCGCCAGCAACTCGAAATTGCCATAAAAGATGTCCGAGGCAGTCAAAAAGTCACCGACCAAGCCCCGGAAAATCGCTATGATGCTCTAGAGAAGTACGGGCGAGATTTGACTGAAGAAGCCAGAAGCGGCAAACTCGATCCAGTAATTGGACGCGATGAAGAAATCCGCCGGGTGATTCAAGTGCTATCGCGCCGCCAGAAAAATAACCCCGTACTGATAGGCGAACCGGGGGTAGGGAAAACTGCGATCGCCGAAGCATTAGCCCAACGGATCGTCAATAATGAAGTACCGGAATCTCTCAAAAATCGCCAATTGATTTCCCTGGATATGGGAAGCCTAATTGCAGGGGCCAAATACCGAGGCGAATTTGAAGACCGTTTGCGCGCCGTATTGAGAGAAGTTACCAGTTCCGACGGTCAAATTGTCCTGTTTATCGATGAATTGCATACCGTTGTGGGGACAGGTGCAGGACAATCGAGTGCAATGGATGCCAGTAACCTGCTTAAACCCATGCTCGCACGCGGCGAACTGCGCTGCATTGGGGCCACCACCCTCGATGAATATCGCAAATACATTGAAAAAGACGCCGCCTTAGAACGTCGCTTTCAGCAAGTCTTCGTCAACCAACCCGGCGTAGAAGATACCATCTCCATTCTGCGCGGCCTTAAAGAACGCTACGAGGTTCACCACGGGGTCAAAATTCTCGACTCCGCCTTAGTCGCCGCCGCTACCCTCTCCAGTCGTTATATCACCGATCGCTTTCTCCCGGATAAAGCCATTGACTTAGTAGACGAAGCCGCTGCTAAGTTAAAAATGGATATCACCTCCAAACCTGTAGAACTAGAGGCTATCGACCGCCGGGTGATGCAACTGGAGATGGAAAAACTCTCCGTCCAAGCCGAACAAGAACGCGCTTCCCAAGAACGCCTGCGCCGCATCGAACAGGAAATTACCGGGTTAAAGGAACGCCAAACCCAACTGACCGAACAGTGGCAAACTGAAAAGCAACTGCTTGATGATATTAAAGCCCTAAAAGAAGAAGAAGACCACCTGCGCGTGCAAATTGAACAAGCCGAACGCGCCTACGACCTCAATAAAGCCGCGCAACTCAAATATGGCAAGCTAGAAGCCAAAGAACGGGAACGCGAAGCCAAAGAAGCGCAACTGTTAGAACTGCAATCCCAAGGAACCGCCCTATTGCGCGAACAAGTTACAGAGGCGGATGTGGCCGAAATTGTCGCCAAATGGACGGGAATTCCAGTCAACCGCCTGTTAGAGTCAGAACGGCAAAAACTCCTAAACCTCGAAAGCTATTTACACAAACGGGTCGTCGGTCAAAATGAGTCCGTAGCGGCTGTTTCTGCGGCAATCCGGCGGGCTAGAGCGGGAATGAAAGATCCCGGTCGTCCCATCGGTTCCTTCTTGTTCATGGGGCCGACAGGGGTCGGAAAAACGGAATTAGCACGGGCCTTAGCCGAGTGTTTGTTTGATAGCGATGATGCCTTGGTGCGGATCGATATGTCGGAGTACATGGAAAAGCACTCCGTTTCCCGCTTAGTTGGCGCGCCTCCTGGCTATGTGGGATACGAGGAAGGAGGACAACTCAGCGAAACGGTACGCCGCCGTCCCTATTCAGTGGTGCTGCTTGATGAGGTAGAAAAGGCGCATCCCGATGTCTTCAATATCCTGTTGCAGGTGTTGGATGATGGTCGGATTACCGATTCGCAAGGTCGAACCGTCGATTTTCGCAATACTGTGATTGTGATGACCAGTAATATCGGTAGCGACCATATCTTAGATGTATCGGGAGACGATACGCGCTACGAGGAGATGCGGAAACGGGTATTGCACGCACTGCGATCGCACTTCCGTCCAGAATTCCTCAACCGCGTCGATGATATCATTCTCTTCCACGCCCTCGATAAGGCAGAATTGCGGCAAATTATCGCCATCCAAGTCCGTCGCATTACCCGCTTGCTGGCCGATCAAAAGATTACCCTAGAACTCACCGACGCAGCCCTCGACCATCTCGTCGAAGCAGGTTACGATCCAGTCTATGGCGCGCGTCCGCTCAAACGAGCCATTCAACGCGAACTTGAAAATGCGATCGCCACTAAAATTCTCGAAAACGCCTTTGTCGAAGGGGATACGGTGGTTGTAGATTGTCCCGATGGCAAGATTACCTTTACCAAAAAAACGGTTCTGCCCATCAGCGACCCATTACCTCCAGTCGCAACCGAACCCACTCCCACAGAAGCAATCTAGTCTAACAACTCCCCCATCCGCCCGCATCCTCCAATCGGGTTAGTCAAACCAGAGGAAGCGACAACCCCTAGAGTTCGCTTATGCTTGGCGTTAATAAAACTGGGGCTAGTTTTAAAGGCAGCGATCGACACTCCAACAGATTTATCTGATGGAAAGCGCGATCGCCTTTTTTTTTAGTAGAAAGTTCTGAGTGCTTCTCTAAGTGCTGAGTGCAAAGTGCTGTAGCTTGCTTCCGCGTAGCGGTGTGCTGAGTAAGTTCCGAGTTCCGAGTGGGGAAGAGAGTGCAAAGCTCTGAGTTCCATAGCTAGGAGGCGTGCGTAACGGTTGGCTCAGTCGGGAAAAAAATATGGAGTTATTGAAAAACTCCCCCCCACCTCCCCATCCCCCCACCTCCCCACCCTCTTCTTCCCCCCAAACCCCCACCAAAAGTTAAAATAAAAAAATCTTAAAAACTGGACGCTAGAGGAGCGATAGTGACCAGCAATCGAGCAACATCCAACCAGGGACAACCAAACGTCCAAACAGCCTCTAACTATTACACCCTGCTGGGTTTGCATCCTTCAGCTTCTGGGGTAGAAATTCGCCGCGCCTATCGGGAACTCAGCAAGCGTTACCATCCCGATACAACCGAACTCGCGCCGCAGGTGGCTACCGAGAAGTTTCAGGAAATCAATCAAGCTTATGCCACTCTGAGTAACGTGGAACAGCGCAAAGTTTACGACCAAAACATTGGTTACTCGCGCCTCTATGTCATTCAACCCTTACCAGAGTTACATCGCCAAACCACAGCCCAATCTAAGTATCGCTCCTCTGCTTACCTCGATCCCACAGAGCGACCGCTGTCGGCTGGGGAAATCTTCGCCTTATTCATTCTCGCGATCGCCTTTATCGGTTGCTTGCTGTTGGCGATCGCAGTCGCCCTCACGCGCCCGGAAACCGTCTTAAAACCCATCTCCATCCCCGGAGAAGAGTTCATTCAACCCCAAACGCTAGAATCCCAACCCGAAGCTTTCTTCACCCTCCGCGCTCCTCACATTGGCTGATTTACATTTATCTTATTTTGTCAACCCATAAAAATGATTTCTTTGCCTGCTGAAACCCCCCTCTACAATCATCCGTTACCTGAAATTGAACGTTGGTTAATTGAGCAAGGTTGCCAACAAAATCGCTCGCAACTCCATTGCTGGTACGTCAAACGAGACACCTGGGAAGCCGAAATTGCCCTAGAAATCGACCAACTGATGGTTCGTTACTTCAACATGGACGAAGAAGGTCGGGAACTGCAACGCGCCTTCAAGTATTCCCTCAGCCGTCAGGATGTAGAAGACGCCGTATTTTCCGGACCGTAACTGCTGACACTCACTAGACTCAGCGATCTTTGACCAAAAATAATGGGATACAAGCCCCGTCCTTCTAGGACGGCTTTTTCCCGATCTCTTTGATCCAGTCACGAACCACCTCGGATATCATTCTGTTTGTTTCGCGTGCATAAGCTTTCAGCGATTCATATTCAGTATCCGAAAGTCTCACTCTGATTGTCTTTTCTCTGGGCATCGTAGGTGTTTTTAAACTACAGTTCATATTGTAGTTCAGCAGCAGAAATTGTATAGGCTTGCGATTAGCTGCAATCGGAACTTCAAAAAGGGGAGAAGATTTTCAAACTTCTCTTGAGGGAGGAGGCGAAATTACCGTGAAAACCGGAGTTGATGGTTATATTTATAACTATTGATTTAAGGGGAACGACTGATGAAGCCGTCTTTACTCATTTTGACGCTGGGCGCGATCGCGATCGTAGGACTACCGAGTTGCTCAACAAACAATACCGTTTCGGCTCCCACAGCTACAACCTCGACCCGTGTTAGCCAAGCGCCACTTCAAGCCGGAGTGTCCAGCAGCACAGTCGATTTTTTACAAACCCTAAAGACCGCTTACGAAGCGAGTCACAACAATGAGAAAATTACCCTTTTAGAACCCGGACAGTCAGAAAACATCATTGCTGGGATTCAGCAGGGTTTAGTCGATGTAGGTGCAATTTCTAAAACCTTAAGCCCTGAAGAAAACGATGGTACCTTAGAATTTCGTGCAGTCGCTAAAGATGCCCTACTCGTTGCCACTCACCCCAGCGTTACTGGAGTCAAAAACCTAACGACTCAAGAGATCCAAGCCATCTATAGCGGTAGCATCACCAACTGGCAGCAACTTGGAGGGCCGGATGCTGCAATCGTAGTTCTCGATCGCCCAGAAGATGAATCTGCCAAGCGTCTTCTGCGCCAACATTACCTAGGAAAAGATTTGAACAATTCACCCAATGCTGTCGTGATGCGTAAAGAAGGGGAACTCATTCAAACATTACAAACAACCCCTTACAGCATTGGTGCCTTTTCTCTGGCTTATGCCATTTCCCACAACTTATCAGTCAATCATCTGAGCTTGGATGGGATTGAGCCTACAGTACAAAACCTGAAAACAGGTCAGTATCCAATGGCACGGACGATAGGGATTGTTTGGAATAAAAACGCTTCCGAGGCTACCCAATCTTTTGTTGAATATATTTTGGGTCAACCCGGAAACACAATTCTGGAGCAATCCGGCTTTGCTTCAGTTCCCCAAGCCACCCTCTCTCAAAAAAAATGACCCTCCGTACCCGATATAGTCAGTTTCCGGTTGCAGTTAAGTTAGTGTCTCTGCCCTTGATCGTCTTCCTCAGTTTATGGACTGTGGGGGCGATCGGGTTGGGCTATTTTGCGAGGAATTATTTAGCACAGACGGCGTATAAGGAGACAAGCGATCTAGCTGTTTTGCTACAACAGGATTTGCAGCAGAAAGAAAAATTGCTGAGTCTGAAAGCCCGTTGGGTGAGCGAGGAGAGAAGCGTTGTCAACGCTGTTTCCACAGGCGATCGCGCTTTATTACTCCGCACCCTGCTCCCGATCCAATCGGCGCTAGAACTCGATTTGCTAAAAATCGTTGACACCAACGGTCAATCTTTACTCTCTTCGCAACAGCGATCGCTCAATGGGGTTGAATTTCAGGATGCGATCGTCAATACCACGGCTCAAACCGGACTGGAAGTATCAGGTATTCTACTCGCAGACAATACAGCACCCTGCTCTCTGGTCAGTTTTTTCTCGATTAAATCCGCAACCACGATTTTGGCTAACTTAGTAGTGGGTATTGCCATTGATGATGCCCTGCTTCAGCAAATTCGAGGGAATACATCCATGCATCTGGTTGCCTTCCAGGGCGATCGCGTTACTGCCTCTACTTTAATGCTGAAGCGCGATCGCTCCTGGTCGTTTCCTCAAGCCGATGCTTCACCGCAACGCATAGAAATTGCCGGAGAAACTTTCCTCAGCAAAACGGTTGAACTCCCCAGTTTCGATGGGCCAACCCTCCAAATTGCCGTGCTTAAATCATTTGAAGAAACCGAGCAAGCCGAGCGAAAACTTTGGGGTGTCGTCGCTATTTTTGGGTTACTGGGGGGTATTCTCATTGTCGGCGTGATGCTTCTTGGATTTCGCGTCACTCAAGCACTCAGCCGTCGCATTCAATCTCTCACTCAGGCAACCCAAGCCTTAGCTCAAGGCGATCTGACTATCCGCCTTCAGACCGACACCCAAGATGAAGTTGGCGTGTTGGCGCAGGGGTTCAATACAATGGCAGAGCAGCTAACATTACGCGATCGACAGTTGTCTCAACACATGCAGCAACTGGAAAGTACCCTAGAAGAACTGCACCGAACCCAAGGTCAAATGGTACAAAGCGAAAAAATGTCTGCTTTAGGCCAAATGGTGGCAGGCGTTGCCCATGAAATCAATAATCCAGTTAACTTTATTCATGGCAACCTGTCCTATGTTGAAAGATATTTACAAGACTTGTTAAGAATCATTCATTCCTATCAGCATCACTATCCTCATCCCTCTCCTTCCCTGCAAGCAGAGCTAGAGGAGGCGGAGTTAGATTTTTTGGTGGAAGATTTACAGAAGATTCTCAAGTCTATGAAAGTCGGTTCCGATCGCATCCGGAATATTGTGATTTCGTTGCGTAACTTTTCTCGCCTGGATGAAGCAGAATTTAAGCTTGCCGATCTCCATGAGGGGATTGATAACACTTTAATGATTTTGCAGCACCGCCTCAAGGCACAATCCGATGTTCCAGCCATTAAAGTGATTAAAAATTATGGGCAACTGCCGTTAGTTGAGTGCTATCCAGGGTATCTCAACCAAGTCTTTATGAATCTGCTAGCCAATGCGATTGATGCTTTAGAAGAAGCGGCTCAAAAAAAAACGCGCGAGGAACGCGATATCCAGCCTGGAACAATTTGGATTTCAACTCAACACACATCTGACAATTGGGCGAAGATTATGATTGCAGACAATGGTTTGGGGATGTCAGAAGCAGTGCGATCGCGCATTTTCGATCCCTTCTTTACGACTAAACCCATCGGCAAAGGAACGGGATTAGGCCTGCCAATCAGTTACCAAATCGTGAATGAAAAACACAATGGCAAATTAGAGTGCGACTCAACAGCCCAAAAAGGCACTCAATTTGTAATTCAAATCCCCATTCGTCAACCCAATCTCAACTGTCCTCTAGTTCAAATCCCTAACCCACAAAACGGGCAACTTCAGCATTAAAGCGGTCAGGTTCTTCCCAAAATAGAGAGTGACCGCTTTGCTCAAACATGACCAGATGGCTATTAGGGATGCTGGCTTGCAGGGCCTTACCGAGTGGAGTGGGGAAGAACACGCTCTGGGAACCATAGCATAGCAGGACAGGGACTGGAATAGGCCCAGAGCGCCAATCCGCAGCCAGCATAGACAGCCAAAAAGCCGCCATTGCACTACTTGGCGTCAACATCGACTCGCGCATCCACAACTCCTTTGTGGCGAAGTCGGGTGGCTGACCGGCTTTGAAGCTAATAGCGATTAGCCCTTCTAAAGCGGCAATGCGATCGCTAAAAATATTATGCGTCACTTCAATCGCAGTTTTATAGTCTAAATTGCCAAACATCGCGTGTTCCCAATCATCCACCTTCAGCAGATAAGGGGACATATCCATAAACACCGCCCCTCTAAGCTGCTCGCCGCCAAATTGGTCAAAATAGTTATAAATCAGAGTGGTTCCCATCGACCATCCCACCAGCGTCACATCGCTCAAATTCAAATGAGCAATGAGTTTGCGAACATCTCTAGCAGCTTGGCGCAACGTCCAATTCAACTCTTGCTTCCCAGAATAGCCATGTCCGCGAATATCCAACGTTACCACCCGATGCGTTTTTGCGAAGACAGGCGCATTCTGTTGGAAAAACTTGTGATTCATTGTAATCCCGTGAATCAGTAGAATTGGCGTCCCCTCTCCCTCATCAGTGTAATAAAGGGGAACGCCATCCTCCGCAGTAAAAAACGGCACAAGCTTGCTCCTAATTGCAACTCAATCAAATCGCTGAATCCACTAAAAGTGGAGACATCCCTATCGAACATCTCCACCACTACAACCTGTTTGGATCGTTAGCTATTGTGCTGCTCTGACAAATCGTCCCTCGCGGAACGTGCCAATAAACCGTTGACCATTGGGATTCGTTAACGTTCCATGACCGTGCGGCACCCCTTGGCGCAGTTCTCCTCGGTAGGTGCTGCCATTGGAGAAGCGACAACTGGTGGCTTTGGCATCCAAATTTTCATTAAAGAACTGCCCTTCACAACGGCTGCCATCTGGACGAATCAGCGTTCCTCGACCAAAAGGTTGACCTGCAAAAAACTCGCCCACATAACGGCTGCCATTATTAAAGAAAAACGTTCCCCGACCGCTGGGCTGGCTGGTGACTTTATCGCCTCCCACCTCGCTGACTAAGCGAAATGTCCCTTCATAGCGGTTGCCATCGGGAAAGAACACTTTACCCTGAACAATATTGCCATTTTGAAAATTCCCCTCAAAGCGGGCATCTTCGCTGCTGATAAAAATACCGCGACCGTGGGGTTTGCCATTCCGAAACTCGCCATCGTATCGATGACCGTCCGCATAGACGTAGACCCCTCTGCCTTCAATAATGCCGTTGACAATATGACCGACGTAGTTATCGCCGTTCTCAAAATTGCACTTCACAAAACCGGATGCCACTCTGGGAATGCAAACAGGAATAAGGGGGTCTTCTGAGGAAGATTGCTCTTGAGCCACTGAAGGACTTGCTTGTAAAAAACAACCGACAGCACCAAAGCACGCAGCAATCAATACCCTGATTCCAGGCTTGAAAATTTCATGAGGCATGGCTGAAGTCTCTCTGTAAATTCAGAATTTGTTGTCTTATCCTACTGGTTTAGCAACTTCTACACCATTTTGTTCCAAAATGACTACAGGTGTGGCACCTGAATTCATTTCGATCCGTTTGACAAGGACTTGTCCGTTGGATAACCGCGCGCCCACCCCAACATAGCGGCTGCTGGGTTCTAAGGGCGCTCTGACAATTGCCTGAGCAGTTCCACCAAATTGGATGACGCCGGTTACTTCAACCGCATTTGCTAAATCTGGGTCGGGTAAAGCGGGCAAACCGAGGGAGGGTAAGGCTGCCACTGGAGGCTCTGTACCCGGTACGCGAGCAATGGTTGGGGCTGGCGTTAAATCGGGTAAGCCGGGGACCCCAAGGGGGCTAGCCGCTACGGAAGGAATGGCTGGACGAGGGGGGGAAGGTTGCTGTCTGGCTGCACCTGGAGCCGGACGAGGGGTTCCTGGCGCTCCGGGAGTCCCTGGACGGGCTTGTCCGCCTCCGGTGGGGGGTTGAGCTTGGGTTGCGCCCGGTCTGGGACTGGCTGTGGCGGTGCCTCCGGCTCTAGGAACGCCGGGAAGTTCGCGAATCCGACCGGGAACCTCAACCTGACCGCCAGTACCGGGTTCTCCAGGAGTTTCTGGGCGCTGAACGACAACTGGAACCGTCACAACGGCGAAGGGGTCTTGCCGCCCGCGTTGTTGTTCGAGCAAGCGAACGCGCTCATCTGGGTTGGTGGATTGAATTAAATCGGGCCCGGCAGGGGGAGGGGGACTTGCAGGAACGACGGGCTGGCTAAAGTCTTGGGCAGGGACAGGAGAAGCTCCGGGAGAGGGGGAAGCCTCTGGTGAGGGTGAGGCTTCTGGTGCAGGCGAGACTGCCACAGGAGAGGTCACTGGACTCGGAGAGGGAGCTACGGTATCGTCTCCCCCAAAAAGACCGCACCCTGTCACTAAGACAGACAGTACGCCTAGCAATCCTAAAACTCGAATCTGCCGCATAGCCAACCCCCTGCTGCGAAGCGAATGACCACTGAATCGTTTTACTTGGCAATCGTTAGCGAAATTTCAGCGATTGACAGCCACTTTTTCATTTATTAGTTTACCCAGATCCGTTCAATAACCCATCAATTTTGGGCTAAAAATCGCTAATTTCGGTATGGCGGGTATGATTTTATTCAGTTTAAACTTCAGTGTAAAAACAAGAATCCTCCAAATTCCTCGGCTTGAATGAGCTTTTGAAATTGGGAGGAGGGTAGCTTTTAAAGGGGGATTGATTCCTCGATTATTCGTCTTCAGTTCCAGCGAGCAGGGTCTTTAGGCTATCTAGACCTTTTTTAACGCGGCGCGATACGGTGACGGCGCTGATGCCTAGGCGTTCTGCGGCTTCTTTTTGGGTGAGGTCTTGCAGGAAGACGAATTCCAATACGTCGCGGGTACGTTGTTCGAGTTGAACGAGGGCTTGTTGCAGGCGAATGCAGTCTTCTTGAGCGAGTTGGAAGCTGCGATAGCGGTTGTCGGGAACGAGTTCGCCCAGGGAGGTGGCGTTTTCTCCTTCTTCGCCAACGGGTGCATCTAGGCTTAGGGGAGAACGGTTTTGGCAGGCGAGTTTAATTTCTTGCCATTCTTCTACTTCAATATTTAAGGCGCTAGCGATTTCGCGATCGCTCGGATAGCGGTTAAGTTTAACTTGTAAATCTCTAATAGCCCACGCCGCCTGACGTTGCAGCACGGTTAATCGTCTGGGAATTCGCACCGCAGAGCTTTTATCTCTGAGGTAATGTTGGATTTCGCCCCGGATATAGGGGGTTGCGAAGGAGCTAAAGGCGTGCCCTTTAGACATGTCAAAGCGTTCAATAGCACGAATTAAACCAATACAACCGACTTGTAACAAGTCTTCGTAGCTTTCGGTGCATTGATTGATCCAATGATGGGCTTCCCGTCTAACCAGTCCGATGTTGAGTTGTACGAGTTGATTGCGAAGCTGGAGAGAGGGATTGTTTTGATATTCCCGCAACAGTTGGAGATTGTCGTTTTTCAGTTCGCTGGTGACATTGGTAGGCATGACGATGCTCAGGTGGGGTAGGCCAAGGAAAAGCGGTAGCAACTAAACTTAGTTTTCAAAAGTTTTGGCGCGATCGCAGTGACTTATCGCACAAGCCTTGCTGCTTTCGATCTAGGCATTTATCTATAGGTGTGGTTTTTGATGCTGCCTAATCGAGTGTAGATGCATGTATTTTTGAGTGTAAATTTACAAACTTTTGAAAAGATACTTTTTGAATAAATTTACCCTATCAACCAGAGGGCGATCGCTGCAAGGGCAATTTTACGGAAATGCCTCTCGCTCCAGCCTGAAGCCCCACTTGCATTGAGCCGATTTTAGCGTTCTTGGTCAAATTTTCCTCCTCAACTCCGTAGACTAGTTGTAGCTTTTATAACGACAGCGATCGTCAATCGCGCGATCGCTCTCACTGCCCATTAAAAAAGAGAGGCAAATTGCCCCTCTTTACTTTAAAGACTTTAAAGGTACAGATAGTCTTTGTGGCGAAAACTTTGGAATTCCTTTAAAAATTCGCCATCAATTTAAGCAGCTTGGGGATTAAAGCGAGCATAAAAAATCCCGCGAATCATAATATCAACCGACTCTTTAGCCCCTAAATCGTTATCCGAGGGCTGAATGCTCTCGAAAGTCCCAGCAATTTCGCCCGTCCGGTTGTCCACCTTAGCAATTTGCAAGGAAATCTCACCGTTGCGGTTCTCAACTTGTTTCACATTCGCCCGCACCAACTCGCGGTTATCCGCTTGTGCCGGAAGCGCGACTGCATTATCATACCCAGTAGCCAAACCGCGACCTTTGGGATCTAAGAAAGTCGCGCCGCGATAGGAAGGAACCTTAAAGCTCCCTTCAAAATCGGTCGAGGTGTTCAAACTTTCAACACCTGGTTGAGTGGTCGCCGTTAGACCTTTAATCGTGAATAAGAACGGAAACTGCTCGCCACCGGGAAGCTGGACGGTAATTGCTTGGAAATCAATCCCGTCAGTTTCTTTAAAAGTCAAGCTTTTATCAGCGTTAGATGTCACCGGCCCCATGATTTGAGTCAGGGTAGATGTATAGCGAGTCAGCAATTTACCGGGAATAAACTCAGCCGCTTGACGTTTGTTAACGCTCTCTTCTTTAACGAAGAAAGCGGTAGGCTGCAAGCACAACTCACTAATCTCGTAGGTTTGGCTGTTATCAATGGGAATTGCTCCCCGTGCAGTTTCACCCAGTTGAGGACAGTTATTGGCAAGTCCTGTCCCTCTGATATCGTCATAAGTAAGCTGTTTATTACTCGTGCTTGCTGCGTCGCTACAAGCTGTAATGAAACATAGGCACAGAGCCAAAATAGCACCTAGAAAAGCGCGATACCTCATGTTCAACCTCTATACTTAACCTCGAATCTCCAATCTCAAAAAATTGTCAGTGCTACGCTCTCCGTAGCCTGGAAGATGCTGGTGTTTGAGCGAGCGTCTGCATACCCAAACGGTTACAACATCGCGTTTGTCATGAGTTGGCGGAATCGTTCGATCAAAATTCAATATTAAATGTTTGTCGATCCCTTGACACTCCCCGTCCGCAAAAGCAAAGATTCTCGGTTTTGATGAGTTCCCATCCGCCCAGAGTCCTTGCGTCCTCTACAGGATGGGTGGCTCTTTTCCGAAACCTTCACTTCCGGTAGGCTCTACCGTAGTTGGATGGCTCCAAAATGGGCTTGAGTTTACAGAATCTTTGACCGACTTTCAGGAGCCGGTTGTATTCGTAAGCCCAGTATCCCAAACGGAGCAATCAAGTAGAACCCCAGAGATTCAGTTGCCAAGGTTCAGCAGAGCGCTACAGTTAAAGTAGCGTCGGGTTTTTTCAGGGGTTGATCCCAGCCCACCAGGAATGAGTGTACCATCAAAGCCGCCCCGGAAGGGCAGAGCTTGTCTGTCATTAATTTCGGGACTTATTTCCCGATGGAGTGGATGCGCTGTCTCAGTTGGCTAGCGCGATTCCCTTCGGGATAGCTTCGCTTCACGCTCCCGGTCAAACGCTTGCTACTATAGACTGGACTGGCGCTATCTATCCCGATCGTACCCCTGCTTTCTTAACAGGCAATTCCAGAAGCCAGACTGAGTATTACAAGAATGGCTTAGTCAAAACCGAGATTGACGAACTCAGAAATCGCACCGAATATCGCTACGATAACAGCGGTCGATTGGTAGAGGTTATTTATCCCGATAATACTCCAAACACTCTAGATGATAATCCTCGGACTCAGAGTGAGTACGATAAGTTGGGGCGGACTGTGGCGACAGTTGACCCGTTGGGGCGGGTGACTTATTACGAGTACGATAATTTGGGGTGAAGTTTCCGTCATAAGCAGTCACATGAAGAGATGTCATATATACTTCCGAGATGAGGTTATTTATTTGTTCTGTCAGTCTGAAACCGTATTTGGTATTTGGATAAGCTGTGAACCCATGTTTAAATTAAGCCGAAATACAACCTCTCGGTCTCTAGGGGAAGCTGTTCTAAATACTCTACAGTTTTCTCAGACAAAAATTTCCCATCCCAACAACTTGCAACTTATAACAGAAGAATTACTCAATTTTACAGGCTTTAAAAGTTGGAGGACTTTTTCTAAAAAAGCATCCAGTATTTCTGTTGTATTTAACGAAGTGGATGTAGAAATTACCCCTGAAATACCAGATAATCGGGGCAATTTTGAGCCTCTTTCAGATCAAGCTGTTAAATGTATTCCTCAAGCTGAAGAAGTAGGAAAGTTAATTTTAAATTTTTATGCCTAACTCAAACATAAAAATAATAATGCAAAGATGTCTTTGGTAATCCCACGACCTATGTTAATGCCAATCCAATGCGGTAGGCAATCGGTTGACGAAGATTGATTCAGTTTACAGATTTATGAAGTACACCCCAGAAGTTAGCTAGTAGGTTGGGTAGAACTACAGTGAAACCCAACATCCTCAATTCTTTAACGACAGATACTGGAGGTAATACCAATATTACTGAGATGTCAAACGTATGAAGAGTGTGAAATTTGGAAAAAGCAACTGAGCCAGTTTGTGTAGCTCTTGGTTAAAATTAACTAAAATAACAAGAAAAAAGATGATTCACGATTTTTTTAATTAAACAAGAATTTGACTATAAGCAATATGCAGATACTGATTATCTAAAAAACTACATTCGTAAACAATCTAATGTCAAACTTCACGATGATTTTATTCAATACATCTGGGATGCTTTACAATGGGTACCTAGTTTAAATCCAGAAACACCTCAAATAACGAGAACCTATGGATTAAACTATTATGGAATAACAATAATTAATAAAGAAGGTTCTGAAATATTTCATCATGTGATGGAATCCTGGGCAAGTCTATTTTTAAAAGGTTTAGACCCACTAATTTTAACGGGTTCATGGATACAAACTATCGATAATAAAAAATCAGAAAATGAAGGAAACCACAAGAAAAGTGAGTTTCAAAGAGACAGATTAGTTAATAAGTTGAAAACTCTTGCTAATTATGCAAATCTAGTAACTGGAGATGAATATTTTATTCTTGATTGGGGAATATAGGAGAGCGAAAAAATTTGGGGGAGATTGAACTGGAGCGCAAAGTGCGATCGCCATTTGCTCAACAATTACTGAGTAATCTAAGTTTATGCACTTCCTGTTGAATCGGATCGGAGCGATCGCCCTTTTCTCAACAACCTGCGCCGTAGTGCCACAAACAGCCAAGCCGACCGCCAGCCAGATAAAATGCGATCGCCCGAATCAAAATATCAAAGGTCGATCGCTCTCAGCAATAGAGCTACTGTACGGATTATTCTCTCGATTGGCTAGCCCCTACCCATAGCCGTCTTGCGTCAGTCCTGAATTTTGGGCAATTCCCGGCTAAATTGAAGGAGACTAAGATTCAATGACACTCACCTGCTGTGCGAGGTGGGTGTTTTCCCAAGGAGCTGCTGATGAATAATGGGATAGGTTCTCCTCTAGAAACCTGGCAAGACCAACTGCAACAAGCAACCGATAGCATCCACCAACTGGCTCAACAGAGTCGCGGGGATGCGTGGGCGTTGCTTCACTTGCTGCGATCGCTAGAAGCGGTTCACCAAGAAATTCGAGATAGCGTGTTTCAAGAGGCTCTACCCAATAACCGCCAAGAGCTTTATAACTTTTTACGAGAAATTGAAGCGAATGGGGGATGGCCTTATGTGGGGCGGATGAAACTCAAACTGCTCTTAGCCAACTTGGAAGCAGCGCTGAACGAGGAAAACGAATCTCAGGTTGTTTCCTCAGCCGAGGTGCAACTCAACACTTCACCGGAGTCTGCTTCCTCCTAGAACCGAAACCCTCTCGATATTGAGTGTCAGATCGTTGCGAGCGTGCTTAATTTTATGCCTGAGCTTTCTCAAAATTCTACACTCCAAGAGCTATCGCTCCACAACTGCCAGATGGAAGTTGAGCAAGTGGGTATAGAAGTTGCCAGGGCGTTTGAGGCGAATCGTTTGTTACCTGGAGCGATTTTAACTGAGGGGGGACAATTCTTCGGTCTAATCTCGCGACAGCGTTTTCTCGAACAGATGAGTCGTCCCTACGGTTTAGAGTTGTTTCTCAAGCGTCCGTTAAAGATTCTGCATCGGTTCGCCGGGAAGGAGGCTTTGGTGGTACCAGGGACAATGGCAATTACAGAAGCCGCGAGTTTAGCCTTAGAGCGATCGCCCGATTTACTGTACGAACCGCTGGTGGTGAAATTATCATCCCATTGCTATCGCTTGCTAGACGCCCAACAACTGCTGGTGAGCCAATCTAAAATTCTCAAACTCACCACGCAACTGCTCAACCAACTCTATCGCGATTTAGAAACTGCCAATCAAGAGTTAGAACGCCTCGCCTGTCTGGATGCTTTAACCCAGCTTGCGAACCGACGGCGCTTCGATCAATACCTCGATCGCGAATGGCATCGCCTAGCGCGGGAGGGGATTTCCCTCTCGCTAATCCTCTGTGATGTAGACTATTTCAAACTGTACAACGACACCTACGGTCATCAAGCGGGCGATCGCTGTTTGCAGGCGGTTGCTAAAGCCATTTGCCAAGCCGTGAAGCGGCCCGCCGATCTGGTGGCTCGCTATGGCGGCGAGGAGTTTGCAGTCATTTTACCGAATACTGGAGCAACCGGAGCCGTACAAGTGGCTAAAATTATTCAGGCTGAGATTCAGGCTTTAGAAATTGCCCATCCCCATTCCCCTTGTGGTTTTGTCCGTCTGAGTATTGGGGTTGCCACAACAGTTCCGTTTGGGAATGCAGGCGCTTCTCATCTGATTTTAGCCGCAGACGCCGCTTTGTATGCTGCTAAAAAACAAGGGCGCGATCGCGTTGTTTTAAGTCCCTCAATGAGTTAATCCATCGCTTTTTTCTGCCGCTCCCAAAGTTTAAATTCAGGTTAATAGTTTAAGACCAGTTTAAGAGCCTCCCGATGCGGGGTTGCGGATCTTAAAAGTCTTAAAAAGAATCCGGTTTTAAGTTCAAACCCTGTTTTAAATTGCTTATGCTAAAGGAGCCGGTTTTACCTTAATCGCTGAACCTTTATGGTAGTTAAAATTCAACGCCCTTATCCGCCCGTTGTTTCTTACACAGAAAACGAAGGGATGAATCTTACCTTAGAATCAACGCTGCAACAGCTACCGCTTTATCGGTTTCAGGTTGAGTTGTCTCAACTCGGACAAGAAGTCAAAAGAACCTTAGAAGCCAATCCGCTTTTACCCGGTGCAATTTTAACTGACAAAGAGAAATTTGTCGGCATGATTTCGCGGCGGCGATTCTTAGAACACCTCAGCCGCCCCTATGGTTTAGAATTATTTCTCAAACGCCCGATCCACACCCTGCACCGTCTGGCGGAGAACCAACTGCAAGTTTTGATGTTTCCAGGCAATACCCTAATTGTCGATGCTGCGCGTCGTTCGTTACAGCGATCGCCAGAATATCTTTACGAGCCAATCGTCGTGCAATTAAGCGAAACCGAATACCGACTGCTCGATATTCATCGCCTATTAGTCGCTCAATCTCATATTCATGAATTAACCACACAACTGCTTAAAGAAAATACACAATCTCAACTCATCCAAACCGAAAAGATGGCAAGCTTAGGGCAAATGGTTGCCGGAGTTGCTCATGAAATTAGAAACCCGGTTAACTGCATTCTAGGAAACCTCCAATTTCTTGCCAATTACTCTCAAGATTTACTGGTATTAATTGAGGCATATCAAAAGGTTATCTCAACCTCCAATCCAGAAATCGAACAACTCAAAGAAGAAATAGAATTTGATTTTTTGCGAGAAGATTTTCCGCAAATTATCGGCAGTATGCAAGTGGGTGCCGATCGCCTCAGCAAACTCGTCAGCGGCTTGCGAAACTTCTCCCACATGAACGAGTCCAATCCTCAACCCGCCGACCTGCATGAATGTATTGAAAGTACCCTGCTGATTTTAAACAATCGCCTGAAGCAAGGAATTCATCTGATTAAAAACTATGGCGAATTGCCCCTAATTTCCTGTTATTCGGGACAACTGTCCCAAGTATTTATGAACCTCCTCAGCAATGCAATTGATGCCCTAGTTGAGCAACCCCCCCAAGCAGGCGAACAGCCCTGGATTGAAATTACCACCACCCTTGTTGAAGAAAGCCCCGCCTCCTTAGTCAGCATTCGGATTGCAGATAACGGTTCTGGGATTCCGACAGACATTCAATCGCGAATTTTTGAGACCTTTTTTACCACCAAACCCGTAGGACAAGGTACGGGTTTAGGGCTAGCCATTTCCCACCAGATTATTACCCAAAAACATCAAGGTCAGATTCGCGTGCGATCGCCCTATCTACCGTCCGGTAAGGGGACAGAATTTGAAATTTTGCTCCCAGCGACCTAAAAGCCGTATCAAGCGCAACAGCAAACACGAGCCGTCACTGAAATGGTAGGCTAAGGGGAAGTCAACGATTAAGATGACCCGCTTTTAGTTCAACCTCGTTGGATTCGGTTTGATGAGCTGTGCCCAAATCCTTTCATCCTAAGATATCGCCACCGACTCTATTTGAAGGCAATCAGCACGAATTTGGAGTAGAGCCGACCCTGGGCGATTTACCCTTATACGAGTTTCAGGTAGAAATCGGTTGTATTGGCACTGAGGTTGCGCGCGTATTTGAGCAGTATCCCTCTTTACCCGGTGCCATTTTGGTGAATGATGGGCAGTTTGTCGGCATGATCTCGCGGCGACGGATGTTGGAATACTTACTGCTGCCGCAAGGTTTGCAATTATTTCTCACTCAGCCTTTAGAGGTGCTTTATAGCTACGCCCGCACCGACATTTTGATCCTACCGGAAACGATGTCGATCGTGACGGCAACGGGTCAAGCGTTGAGGCGATCGCCAGAACTGATTGCAGAACCCGTGGTTGTCAAAGGCAATAACCGCACCCTACGCTTATTAGATATTCACGAACTGCACTTAGCATCTTGGCAAATTCGCGGGATTGATGCTCAAGTGCGCTACGAACGCATTCAAGCCCAAACCATCCAAAGCGAGAAAATGGCGAATTTGGGGCGTTTGGTGGATGGGGTTGCCCATGAAATTCTCGATCCCATCAGTTTTATTTGGGGAAATCTCACCTACGTTTCCACCTATTCCCAAAGCTTGATGGAATTGGCGGAGACTTACGAAAAATACTTGCCCGAACTCCCCGCCGAAATTGAACAGCTTAAAGAAGAGATCGATTTAGAGTTTATTCAACAAGACTTGCCGCGTTCTCTTCAAAGCATCATGACTGGGGCAGAACGCTTGAAGCAACTGGCGATTGGCTTGCAAAACTTTTGCCATATTGATGAAATCTACCCCAAGCCCGCAGATATTCATGCCAGTCTCGACAGTATTGTCTTGTTGTTGAAAAGTCGTCTGGGCAGCGATATCCAAATTATTAGAAATTACGGCAAATTGCCGTCCGTGCCTTGTTTCATCAGTCAACTGAACCAGGTATTTATGAACATTCTCACGAATGCCGTAAATGCGTTGCTCAATCGAGCCGTCGCGTTGAAGTTTGCCGTGGAGTTTCAAGGCAAAGATCCGCGTGACTTTCACTATCAACCGTCTATCCGGATCGTGACGGAGGTTTGTTCTTTGGAACCGAGTCAGCCGGGTAAGCCCGATTCTCGCTGGGTGAGAATTGCGATCGCCGATAACGGTCCGGGGTTGTCGGAACGCGCCAAACAGGAGATTCTGGACTCGTTTTCTGTGGAACGACGGGCGGAAAAAGAGACGAGTCTGGCGTTAAGTTATTGGATTATTACCTCCCGGCATGGGGGGAAGTTTAATCTGCGATCGCGCAATACCTGCGACGCGATCGACAAGCTGGAAACCGGAACAGAATTTGAAATCTTCTTGCCGTTGATCGGCTAGCGCCATCCCTGGCTCCATATAGGCAAAAAAAAACGGCCCGCTAGTGAGCCGTCCCATCAGGGTGCATCTAATTAACCTTATATTACCACAATGAGGGGTGAGACCCCTCACCCCCTCTAAAACTTTTTCTTTTCTTTACTCAAAATCGGATTTTGGGGCGCTCTTAAAAGCCAAAAGTCTTCTTGTGCAAGGTTTTCAGCCAATATCAAGAGATTGTAAGATTGCGGCTCCCCCTGGCAAAGAGGGCAATTCAGCGCTAGGCTTTGGATTGCTCTGGTTGAGTGAGGAGGTGTAAATGAATAAACGAGGCATAAGCTTGAGCATCGTGCTTGCGAATATCAGTGCTTTGTCGCTGCAATTGCCCATCAATTCGATTCAACCAGAAGCCAGGGTAAGAGCGATCGCTTCTATTCCAGAACCATCTATCGAGCCAGAGTTCCCCCCCGGCGCGATCGCCCTTAGTGAAATTCCCCCAACAGCCGATGGCGATCGCTTTCGACAACTGATGACAGTGGCTCGCGAGCAACAGTTAGCCACTCGTCCGATGAGCGACATTGTACAAGCGATCGCCGAACAACTCCTCGGTTCTGCCTATCAAGCAGGCTTGCTAGACGAATCTGCCGAAGAAACCTTAGTCGCTTCCCTGACTCAGTTTGACTGCGTTTTATTTGTCGAGGCAGTATTAGCGATCGCGCGCGGAATTGCCCTGCAAGATTACACCTACTCCAGCTTTACCCAAAACCTGCAAGCCCAACGCTACTGGAACGGCCATTTAAATGGATATTGCAGCCGCCTCCATTATTTCTCAGAATGGATTGCTGACAATCACAGGCGGCGACTCGTACAAGACATCGGCACCCAACTGGGGGGAATTCCCCTAGAGAAAACCCTCAACTTTATGAGCCAGCACCGCAGCAGCTACCCGCAACTGGTTGATAACTCAGCCAACTATCGCTGCATTCAAGCAATGGAAGCCAGCATCGCCCACCAGAAAATCAACTATATTCCCCAAGATCAAATTCGCCAGCGCTACCCACAACTTCAACCGGGCGATATTATTGCCGTCGCTACCGATATTCCCGGCTTAGATGTCACCCATACCGGATTGGTCTATCGCCATCCTAACGGCAACATCGGATTGATCCACGCTTCCCCCGTCGGTGAAGTCACCATTGCTGAAGATTTACAAAACTACATCAGTAACGTTGAGAGCGCGATCGGAATTTTAGTCGCTCGTCCCCTCGATCCGCGCCAAAACGTCAGATAAGCCGACCCGATCGGAATTTGACCCACATCTATCGAACGTGGGGCATCTCCTCTATGTCATAATCTTTAACAGATATTTTAAGATTTCATCCCTAATTCCTCATCCCTCTCAGAGCCATGAGTCCTGAAACGACAGAAGTCAATGCTTTGGATCGGTACGAGTGCCGATCCTGCGGCTATGTCTACGAACCCACCAAAGGCGATAGCAAAGCAAATATTCCCCCTGGAACTGCATTTGCTGATTTAACAGACACCTGGCGTTGTCCGGTGTGTGGCGCGAGAAAGCGTCAGTTTGACAATATTGGCGCAACAGGTAAAGCTTCTGGATTTGAGGAAAATCTGGGTTACGGGCTTGGGGTCAACACCTTAACCCCCGGTCAGAAAAATATTCTCATTTTTGGAGCTTTGCTGGTAGGATTCTTGTTTTTTATGAGTCTCTACGCCTTACAGTAACTTTTTGGTGGAAAGAACGCTTAAGATTTTGAAGGTGATGCAGCCCATTGTGAAAATTTTTCAACGTTTTGTAACATTATTAGCAATCGTCGTCTTGTGTACGAGTTGCGGCGGTTACTTGCCCGATCTGAGTTATAACCCTTGGAAGGTTGTCCAACTGCCCAGCGACAAAATCCTACTGGATATTGGATTCACAGGCAATCCGGCGCATGGTTGGTTAGTGGGGAGTGAAGGCACCCTCCTAGAATCGAATGATGGGGGTGAAACTTGGCAACTCCGCGAGGTAGACTTAGACGATGAAAAAGTCCGCTTTACCTCGGTGAGTTTCTCCGGACAAGAAGGTTGGATCGTCGGCGAACCTTCCATTCTGTTACATACGACAGATGAAGGGAAATCTTGGTCGAGAATTCCTTTAAGTCCGAAGCTACCCGGTAAACCCAATCAAATATTTGCACTCGGTCCGCAGTCAGCCGAAATGACAACGGATGTGGGAGCAATTTATCAGACCCAAGACGGCGGAAGCACCTGGAAAGCAATGGTGCAAGAAGCCGTTGGGGTGTTTCGCAATATTTCGCGATCGCCCGAAGGTCAATATGTCACGGTGTCCGCCAAAGGAAACTTCTATTCCACTTGGGAACCCGGACAACAAGCGTGGACGCCACACAACCGTAACAGTTCTCGCCGCGTGCAGAACATGGGATTTTTAGCAGACGGTCGCCTGTGGATGCTTGCTAGGGGCGGTCAAATTCAGTTTACCAACTCGCCAAGTACGGAAGACTGGGCCGATCCGCTCTATCCCGAAAAATCCACCAGTTGGGGACTGTTAGACCTCTCCTATCGAACGCCCGAAGAAATTTGGGTGACAGGGGGCAGCGGTAACTTACTGTGTAGTTTAGATGGCGGCAAGACTTGGCAAAAAGATCGCGAAGTCGAAAATGTGGCCTCTAACTTCTATAAGGTCATTTTCCTTTCGCCGGAAAAGGGCTTTATTATTGGTCAGAATGGCGTTTTACTAAAATATCAGGAACCCGCTCAAGCGGCCTGAGTTTTCGTATCATAGATCGAGAAGATTGCAGCGCAGTTTATTAGGAGGAAGAACAGATGTCAGGCTCCACTGGAGAAAGACCTTTTGGCGATATTATTACCAGTATCCGCTACTGGATTATTCATAGCATCACCATCCCCATGCTGTTTATTGCGGGCTGGCTGTTTGTGCAGACGGGGTTAGCTTACGACGTATTCGGCACCCCTCGTCCCAATGAATATTTCACCCAAGAACGTCAAGAACTGCCGATCGTAACCAATCGTTACGAAGGCCGCAATCAAATTCAGGACTTTATTAAAGAGTAGTTGAGATCGGGACTGTAAAAAATGACGAGCAATACGCCTAATCAACCCATTTCTTATCCCATTTTTACGGTAAGATGGCTGGCCGTTCACACGCTGGCTGTTCCCACCGTTTTCTTCCTCGGCGCGATCGCCGCAATGCAATTTATTCAGCGATAGGTGAAATACACAAATGGATCGCAATCAGAATCCCAACAAGCAGCCTGTTGAATTAAACCGGACATCCTTGTATCTGGGGCTGCTTTTGGTTTTTGTCCTCGGTATCTTGTTCTCCAGTTACTTCTTTAACTAACTGGCTGTTTTTGTCAACAATCGTGCTGTTAGGAGGTTATTGCTGTGTTGAGTAGTGGAAGAATCCCCCTGTGGATCGTTGCAACGGTTGCTGGAACGGGCGTCCTAGTCGTCGTCGGCCTGTTTTTCTACGGGGCTTATGCAGGGCTTGGTTCTGCAATGTAGACTTGGCTGGTAAATCAGCAAAATTCAGCAGTTTTTAATTAAAAGAGTGAGGGGGTTTTAGACGCTTCCTCACTCTTTTAGTTTTGCAGGTCTATTCGCGTTGATAATCGCCCGATTTTCCCCCCGTCTTGCTGAGGAGGCGAATTGATTCAATCGTCATGGACTTCTCTAAAGCCTTCGCCATGTCGTACAACGTCAGGGCGGCGACAGAAACGGCCGTTAACGCTTCCATTTCGACTCCCGTCTCGGCTTTGGTTTTCACCTCAGCACGAATCTGATAGCCCGGTAGCTGCGGATCGGGGGTGAGGTAGACTTCCACCTTCTGTAAGGGCAACGGATGGCATAGGGGGATAAGCTGAGAGGTCTGTTTGGCGGCCATAATGCCCGCCAGCCTAGCCGTCCCTAAAACATCGCCTTTGGGGGCATTTCCTGCCTGAATCGTCTCTAGGGTGCTTGAGGACATCCGGATTTGGGCTGCTGCGATCGCATAGCGGACAGTCGGCGGCTTGGCCGAAACATCGACCATCCGCGCTTGGCCTTGGGAATCTAAATGCGTTAATTTTGGCTCAGAAAAGTCTTGCGTCATTCGATGAGGCTGTGCTAATATTAATTCTTGTGCGAAAGAGATAACAAACGCGGTTTTCTCAAAGCACGCCAAGGGCTTGTAGCTCAGTGGACTAGAGCACGTGGCTACGGACCACGGTGTCGGGGGTTCGAATCCCTCCTAGCCCGTTCAATTCAATTAACATCAAGGGGAAAGTTAATTCTATCCCCTTTTTGCTTTGGTTAGACTCCCATAAAAAAAATTCAGGGTCTTAAGCCCTGAATTACACGGAGTTGAAAACTTAAAAAGAATGATTAAATTGCCTGACGAGAAACAAACTTTTCAAAATTAGCCTGAGTTTGCTGAAGTAGCATTTCCCGATTATCGGCTGCGGTTTTGAGTGTCGGAACGAGATTACGCGCTTGTAGGGCCATGTGTAGCTGAAGATGGGCAACGTAATCGCTGATACTTTCGCTTTCTTCCAGATGGTCGTGGATTTGCTTAAACTGCGGATTCAAGGTGTTCTCCTTCCCTAACTCTGCATCATTGCCAACACCCCTAGAAGTTACCACGGGTGTTTTTCACATTGACTCGCTTTGCAAAAAAGCTTAATGCTTCACAAGTCTTGTGTTTAGATATATAAAGTTTTACATACTTGGTGTTAGATTTTTGATATTTCGTTAATTCCTAAAATTCACCCTGCCAGCAAGCAATCCGAGAGCCAAACGTGAAGAGCGAATCCAGAAGCATCCATGTTCTCTGCAATGGGACTTTACAAGCCGCAGCCTATGTAGAGAGCGATCCCTCACCTCAGCAAGACCGTCCCACCGTCCTGATGTTACACGGATTTATGGGAACCAAGTATAACTGGAGATTCCTGATGGAACTCCTATCGCCGGAGTTCCACTGTATTAGCTTAGACTTATTAGGATTTGGCGATTCGGGTAAACCCGATATGCGTTATGACATCGCTATAGAAGTTGACTTTGTGCAACAGGTTGTGAAAGCACTCAATCTTCAGCAGTTTTACATTTTCGGTCACTCTTTTGGCGGGTGGG
Organism: Desertifilum tharense IPPAS B-1220; assembly: GCF_001746915.1. Lineage (NCBI taxonomy): Bacteria > Bacillati > Cyanobacteriota > Cyanophyceae > Desertifilales > Desertifilaceae > Desertifilum > Desertifilum tharense. The sequence continues at coordinate 3,054 of NZ_MJGC01000050.1, read as the reverse complement.
TAGCCAGCGCTTATGCCTTGAAGTACCCGCAAGCCGTTCTCGGCTTAGTGTTGGCAGCACCGGCGGGCATTCGCGACGAAACCATGTGCGTGCGCTATCGCCATCTGCGCTATCTATTATGGCCAACGCCGCTGGTTGATGTTGCTCTCAACATGAGCAAACCCCTCGCCACAGCCGCCGGAAAACAGATCCAGCTTGCCACAGCCATTAGCTATCGCCAACTGCTCAACTCTGTCCCGGCGGTGCGCTCTTTTCTGGTCGATCGCCTGCGGCCGGAAGATTTAATTGATACTGTAGAACAGGAGATCCACCGCTTGCAGATCCCAACATTAGTGATGATTGGCTCGCGCGATGAAATCTTCCCCCTATGGCACGCCCAAACCTACGCCGAACGCATTCCCAACGCCACCTTACACATCCTCCCCAACGCCAGCCACGCCTTACTCAAGAATCACTATCAGGAGATGCTAGGACCCATCTTGAACTTTATGAAACTCGCTCAACCGGAATATGAATCCCCCCCTATCCTATGCCAGCCTTGAGCGCGATCGCGAACCCGCCCGTTTAGGCGAAATTCTCGGTCAATGTTTTAACCTCTCCAGTCCAGAATACTGGGACTATTACGCCAACAACATTGGCTTAGAAAACTTTCGGATCGTTCGCCAAGGAGAAACCCTCCAGGGAGGGCTGGCGCTGATTAAAATGGGTCAATGGTTTGGCGGTCAAAGGGTACCCATGACTGGCATTGCAGCCGTAGGTATTGCGCCAGAATATCGGGGAACAGGAGCCGCCAAAACCCTGATGAGCGAAGCCTTGCGGGAACTCCAAGCGCAAAATACCCCCCTTTCAGTCTTGTATGCAGCAACTCAGCGCCCTTACCGCAACGCCGGATACGAACAGGCGGGGACTTATTGCTTGCGAGAGATTGCCACAGATACGATTATCCTGAGACAGAGCGATCGCACTTTGCTCGTTGAGCGCCTCCCTTTAGAAATTGAGTCCTTTTCCGCCTTGTATACCCAATGGGCGAAACAAAACCCCGGAAACCTAGCACGCCCTCCCCTGCTGTGGAAGTTACTCCTAGAACCCCCAGGAGAAAAGGTTTTTGCTTATCGCCTCGGAAATGAAGGATACGTAATTTTTCGCCAAGTTCCAGAACCCAAAGCCCAACTGATCCTACTCGATTGGGTAGCGCTGACTCCTCAAGCCGTCAGCCGGTTATGGACATTTTTAGCCGATCATCGATCGCAAATTCTCAGCATCCAATGGTGCGGATCGCTCGTCGAGCCTTTACTGTTGGCTTTACCGGAACAAACAGAAACCCTTAAAAAACAAGAACGCTGGATGCTGCGAATTGTCGATGTCGCCCAAGCCCTCTCGCAGCGCGGTTATCAAGAATCTGGGTATAAAACCCCGTCCTTTAGGGCGGCTTTATGCTTTTTGTGTTAGCATAAGAATGGGGTCAATTGGTCGATGCCATGATTGTTTACGAGTTCAAACTCAAAGGAAAAGACAGCCAATATCGGGCGATAGACGAAGCAATTCGGACTAGCCAATTTATCCAAAATAAGTGCTTGCGCTACTGGATGGATAACAAAGATTCAAAAGTAGATAAGTACGCATTAAATAAATACTGTGCGGTATTAGCTGCTGAATTTCCCTTTGCTGATGAACTCAACTCAATGGCTAGACAATCGGCTGCGGAACGTTCTTGGAGTGCGATCGCTCGGTTTTACGATAACTGCAAGAAAAAAGTTAAGGGTAAAAAGGGTTTTCCCCAGTTTAAGAAAACCTGCCGTTCAGTTGAATACAAAACGAGTGGCTGGAAACTATCCGAAACTAGAAAAGCAATTACTTTTTCTGACAAAAAAGGAATAGGTACTCTCAAATTAAAAGGTACTTATGACTTGAACTACTACAACATCGAGCAGATTAAACGAGTGCGCCTACTACGTCGTGCTGACGGTTATTACGCTCAATTTTCTATTGACGTAAATATTAGAGTTGAAAGACAACCAACTCATCAAGTAGTAGGTTTGGACTTGGGACTTAATTATTTCATCGCTGACTCAAAAGGCAATGTAGAACCATCTCCCAAGTTTTACCGTAAGTCAGAAAAACAATTAAACCGAGCTAACCGCAAGAAATCTAAGAAGTTCAGTAGAGAACGTAAAAAAGCCAAGCAACGGCAGTCTAACAACTATCACAAGGCTAGAAATAGGTATGCACGAAAGCATCTAAGGGTAAGTAGGCAGCGAAAAGAATATTGCAAGAGATTAGCATATTCCGTCATCCAATCTCACGATTTGGTAGCCTATGAAGACTTAAATGTGAAAGGCATGGTAAAAAACCGATGTCTAGCTAAATCAATTTCTGATGCTGGTTGGGCTACTTTTAGGCGATGGTTAGAATATTTTGGACATAAATACGGGAAAGTTACTGTAGCTGTGCCCCCTCACAATACAAGCCAAAATTGTTCTAATTGTGGTCAGAAAGTAAAAAAATCTCTATCAACTAGAACTCATGTTTGTAACCATTGTGGGTTTGTGGAAGATAGAGATATTAACGCTAGTATCAACATCCTAAAACTAGGATTAAGTACGGCGGGACACGCCGGAACTTACGCTACAGGAGATTTGCCCTCTTGGGCGATTGGTGTAAACCTGTCGTCTAACGGTGAGTCTGTGAATGTAGAATCCCCTCGGCTTTAGCCAGGGGAGTGTCAACCTCCATCTCAATAGCGGACAACCAACCGTCACTCGCGGCGGGAAGGGTAGCCTAAAACTGAGCATCCGCGCTCTAGCCCCCCTCTATACCGGTTTATTCACCCCACACCAACTTCAGCGCATCGGATATCTAGAAGCAGACGAGCATTCCCTAACCCTCGCTACCCAATGCTTTAGCGGCTCAGAACCTTGGATGGCTGACAAGTTCTAGTAAGCTGCTTTTCTCAGTTCCTCCCCCCATCCCCCATCCTCTTCTTCCCCAACTCCTAACTCCCAACTCCTAACTCCCAATTCCCTTCTTCCCCCCCATCCCCCCACCTCCCCATCC
>NZ_MJGC01000049.1 GCF_001746915.1 Desertifilum tharense IPPAS B-1220 | reverse complement strand
TATTTCTTTCCTACGTTTTCTATCTGAATAATACTGTTAGACATTACAGGTTAATAAAGTCAACAACGTCATTAATACAAGCTGCTAAATATAACAACTAATTGAGCTAAAGGAGCTTTGTTCTCAAGAGATAAATCTCTAACAAAGTCACATTATAGAGGCGTTAAGTAAAGAACTAAAACGGTGGCTCTACTTTTATGCTTACTCAAACTTTATTTTTCATTTTGGTTTAAATCATATCTGCAAAAGTACGTTCTGTCCTACGAAAATACCAAACTCCACTTGCACACAAGATCGCAACGAAGAATAACGAGACTAGAAACCCTGGTACGTAAAGGCTAAATTGATCTCCTAAAATTGCCCAACGAAAACCGTCAATTACTCCTACCATTGGATTAAATGAATATAAAAATCGCCATCGTTCGGGTACAATTGTGCTGCTAAACCCGACGGGTGAAATGTATAAGCCAAATTGGACAATAAAGGGGACGATATAGCGGAAATCGCGGTATTTGACGTTTAATGCTGCAAACCACAAGCCACCTCCTAGTGCTGCGGCAAAGGCGATCGCAATAAACAGAGGGAGCGTGAGAATTCGCCAATCTGGAATAAAGTTATACCACGCCATCAGCCCTAAAAGAATGATTCCGGAAATCATAAAATCCACAAAACTGACAATCACCGCCGAAGTAGGGACAATCAGCCGGGGAAAGTAGACCTTGGAGATCAAGTTCGCATTACCCAGCAAGCTTTCACTACATGAAGATAGCGCAGTTGCGAATAACTGCCAAGGTAAAAGTGCCGCAAAGACTAAAATTGGGTAAGGGGCCCCTTCGTTTGGCAGGTTGGCTAACTTGCCAAAAACGACGCTAAACACGACCATTGTCAGAAAGGGACGAATTAAAGCCCAAGCGACGCCAATGACCGTTTGCTTATAGCGAACGAGGATATCTCGCCAAGCCAGAAAGTAAAATAACTCGCGGTAGCGCCACAAGTCTTTCCAATACTGCTTTTCGGTTCGACCCGCTTCAATAATCAGTTCGGCTGGAGCAGAGTCATTCATAGGGGACTTCAGGAGACTTTCAGGATCATAGGACAACTTCATCTCATTATGCAGCTTTGACGCCATATTAAGACGCGTGAAGTTACTTAAAGAAAGTATTTAATTTGCGACTTGCCCAGAAGACCTCTCCTAGCCTGAGAGGAGAATCTGTAGGTATCTGGGCTTGAAATCCCTTGTGCATCGACGAACGAGCGGAACGAGATTTCCCGGTTCCTCCCTGCGTAGAAAGCGCAATTCGGGGGAACACTAGAGACAAGCGCGATCGCACAGGGATCGATAAAAACGCTACGGCTACAGAACTCAAAATGATTTTGGCGATCCATTGGATCGGGAGTTGAGTTAATGGGAATCGCAACGATTAATCCAGCCACTGGGGAAACCCTGAAGACCTTTGAGGCTTTAACCGACGAGCAACTCGAAGCGAAAGTGGCGCTAGCGGCTCGTACCTTCGAGCAGTATCGCCCCCTTCCCTTCACGCAAAAGGCTCAGTGGTGGTACAAAGCAGCCGACATTTTAGAAGCCGATCGAGAACGCTTTGGGCAACTGATGACCCTAGAAATGGGCAAACCCCTCAAAGCCGCGATCGCAGAAGTGCAAAAATGCGCCCTGGTTTGCCGCTACTATGCCGACAATGCCCCCACCTTTCTGGCGGATGAAATCATCGAAACTGATGCTAGCAAAAGCTTTATCCGCTATCAACCCCTAGGAGTCATTCTCGCCGTCATGCCGTGGAACTTCCCCTTTTGGCAAGTCTTCCGGTTTGCGGCCCCAGCGCTGATGGCCGGTAACGTCGGACTGCTCAAACATGCCTCCAACGTCCCCCAATGCGCCCTAGCGATCGCAGAAATTTTACACCAAGCCGGATTCCCGGAAGGAGCCTTTCAAACCCTGCTCATTCCCGCCAACCGGATCGCCGATCTGATGGCCGACGATCGCATCCGCGCCGCCACCCTCACCGGGAGCGAAGCCGCCGGAGCCAGTTTAGCCGCCGCCGCTGGCAAACAAATTAAAAAAACCGTCCTGGAACTGGGCGGCAGCGACCCGTATATTGTCCTAGAGAGTGCCGATCTCGACATGGCTGTCAGTACCGCCGTCACAGCTCGCACGATCAATAACGGTCAATCTTGCATTGCGGCCAAACGGTTTATCGTCGCTGAGGCGATCGCAGACGAGTTTGAACAGCGCCTAATTGAAAAATTTGCCGCCCTCAAAGTCGGCGATCCCATGCAGCTAGATACCGATATTGGCCCCTTAGCCACCCCCGATATCTTGTCTGAACTGGACGAACTCGTCCAAGAAAACGTCCAACAGGGGGCAAAACTCCGAATCGGCGGACAGCCCTTAGATCGACCCGGTAACTACTATCCTCCCACCATCCTCACCCAAATTCCCCCCGGTGCCTCCGCTAACGAAGCCGAATTTTTTGGCCCCGTTGCTCTGCTGTTTCGCGTTCCCAACCTCGATCGCGCCATTGAAATTGCCAACGCCACCCCCTTTGGACTGGGGGCTAGCGCCTGGACAAATGACCCCCAAGAGCGCGATCGCCTAATCTGTGAAATTGAAGCCGGAGCCGTTTTCATCAATGGCATGGTCAAATCCGATCCCCGCCTCCCCTTTGGGGGAATTAAGCGATCCGGTTACGGTCGAGAACTCGGATGTCAAGGAATTCGCGAATTTGTCAACATTAAAACCGTTTGGGTGAAATAAATACACAACTATGAAAACAGGGTATTCTTCTGCGTTCTTATCGATCGGAATTTTTTGTGACAGAGCAATAACCTATGAACACTGCTGAACTTTTAGTCCGCTGTCTAGAAAATGAAGGCGTTCGCTATGTTTTTGGCCTTCCTGGCGAAGAAAATCTCCAAGTCCTAAAAGCCCTCTCCGGGTCCTCCATTCAATTCATCACCGTCCGCCACGAACAAGGCGCTGCCTTTATGGCCGATGTGTATGGTCGGTTGACCGGAAAAGCTGGAGTCTGCTTATCTACATTGGGCCCTGGAGCCACTAACCTGATGACTGGGGTAGCAGATGCCAATTTGGATGGCGCGCCGCTGGTTGCCATTACAGGGCAAGTGGGAACCGATCGGATGCACATTGAATCCCATCAATATCTTGACTTGGTGGCAATGTTTTCCCCTGTCACCAAATGGAATACCCAAATTGTCCGGCCGAGCAATACCCCAGAAATTGTTCGCAAAGCCTTTAAAATTGCTCAAAGCGAAAAACCGGGAGCCGTTCATATTGACTTACCGGAAAATATCGCCGCTATGCCTGTGGAAGGCAAACCCCTAGAACGGGATAAACGCGATAAGTCCTATGCGGCTTATCAAACCATTAATGAAGCGGCCGTTGCGATTTCTAAAGCCAGCCATCCCTTATTACTGGTGGGAAATGGCGCAATTCGTGCTAAAGCCAGCGATGCATTAACCGAATTTGCCACCCAACTGAATATCCCGGTGGCGAATACCTTTATGGGTAAAGGCGTGATTCCCTACACGCATCCCCTCGCGCTCTGGACAGCAGGTCTTCAGCAGCGCGACTATATTAGCTGTGCCTTTGACCATACTGATTTAGTGATTGCTGTGGGTTATGACTTGATTGAGTTTTCGCCGAAGAAATGGAACCCAGAAGGCAAAATTCCGATTATTCATATTGGCGCTTTACCCGCAGAAATTGATAGCAGCTATATCCCGATCGTAGAAATTGTCGGCGATATCTCTGATTCGCTCACCGAAATTCTCCGCCGTTCGGATCGCCAAGGAAAAGCCCCCGCCTACGCTACGGAGTTACGCAGCGATATTCGTGAGGATTACGAACAGTATGCGACCGATGGAGAGTTCCCCATTAAACCGCAAAAGTTAATTTACGACTTGCGACAGGTTCTGGGGCCAGAAGATATTTTAATTTCGGATGTGGGGGCGCATAAGATGTGGATTGCGCGTCACTACCATTGCGATCGCCCTAATACCTGTTTAATTTCTAATGGATTTGCGGCGATGGGGATTGCGATTCCCGGCGCGATCGCCGCTAAACTGGTTCATCCCGATCGCAAAGTGATTGCTGCAACCGGAGATGGCGGGTTTATGATGAACTGCCAAGAACTGGAAACTGCGCTGCGGGTAGGGACTGCCTTTGTAACCCTAATCTTTAACGATGGCGGCTATGGTCTGATTGAATGGAAGCAACAAGACCATTACGGCGAATCTGCCTTTATCAAGTTTGGCAATCCCGATTTTGTTAAATTTGCGGAAAGTATGGGCTTAAAAGGATATCGCGTCAACTCAGCCGCAGAACTGATCCCAACCCTCAAGGAAGCCCTCAATCAAGAGGTTCCGGCTGTAATTGATTGCCCAGTAGATTACCGCGAAAATTACCTCTTCAGCAAGAAATCAGGTGGCCTCAACTGCGCTATCTAAACTAAGTGCTGAGTGCTGAGTGGGGAAGAGGGTGGGGAGAAAAGAGTTCCGAGTTCCGAGTTCCGAGTTCCGAGTGAGAAGAGAGTGCTGAGTCAGTTCCAAGTTCCGAGTTCCGAGTTCCGAGTTCCGAGTTCCGAGTTCCGAGTGAGAAGAGAGTGCTGAGTTCAAGGAGTTACGACTGCTGAGAAGTATAGGAGTAATTAGGATTAACCCTGAATTCCTCTTCTTCCCCAACCCCCAACTCCTAACTCCCAATTCCCTTCTTCTCCCCAACTCCCAATTCCTAACTCCCAACCCCCAATTCCTAACTCCCAACCCCCAACTCCCAATTCCCAACTCCCTTCTTCCTTAGCGTTGCTCCCAACCGAGGCGTGTAGGCTGTTCGTAGATGCGTTTTAGGGTATTAATATCTCTAGGGGAAATCTCTACGGGGTCTTGAACTTGCGAGAAGTACATGACATCTTCGGGGGAGGGAGAATGACCCCAGATCCCCAATGCATGACCCAATTCGTGACGAGCGGTTGCTAGGGTATAAATTGCGCTTTGATGGGGACTGAGGTAAATGTCGCAGCGATGCATCGGGGTTGCTGGCGATCGCTTATAGAATTCATAGCGGGTTTCTGCGGTTCTCGCCCGTAGAATTTCGCCGGTTGAAGAAAGACGTAAAGGGGGACGCCGATACCAGATGCGAATATCGGCGTTTTCTGGACTGTCTACGGGGTTTAAGGGTAAATAGGGATTCCAGTCCATTACCGCCCGTTCAACCGCCTTCTGCCAAGTCTGAACGCGGTCTGAGGGGTCTTTGGGGACTTCAATGTAAACGCTGATGGGTAACGATGACCACACCAAATAGCCCAGCGGAGTGGATTCGATCTCCTCGAAATAATCGCCACTGCGATCGCCCCACTGAGCTAGCGTTGGGGGTAAAGGATGAGCTTGGGGTGGAGGGAGGGCTGGGGTAGCGATCGCCAAAACTGACCCCAAAAACAGCAGGAGAATAGAAGCGATCGCCCACCGCCTCCAGGGTTTAACTCGCCAACCAACCCGCACTTAAAATCACCGTTAAGCCCATAAAGATCGCTGTTAGTACCCAAGTGGTTCGGTTGAGGGTGGTTTCTGCACTTTTGGCAGAGGTAAACAATTGGGCTTGTCCGCCGATTCCCCCAAGTCCATCGCCTTTGGGACTATGGAGCAAAACTAGCACAATTAAACCAATCGCCGATAAACCCCAAATTCCTTGTAAAACGTTATTCAGCATTGTTACAGTCTCACCGTTAACCCAAGAGCCAAATCCCTATCTTAGCGCGATAGACGCACGGGAGAGCGATTTTGCCGGACTTCGTAGGCGGGCGAACCAATCAGCGATCGCCCTGTCATTTCCGGCGGTTGAGGAAGCTTGAGAATCTCTAAAATAGTCGGCGCAATATCGGCTAGGCGTCCGTCAGATTTGAGATTAACTGAAGCCCCATGTCCGGGAATTTTTAAGCCTTCCCCTTCCACCAGGATAAAGGGAACGGGATTGGTTGTATGTGCCGTCCAAGGATTGCCTTCCGCGTCGTTCATCAATTCCGCATTGCCATGATCGGCCAAAATTAAGGCAGTTCCGCCTGCTTTGAGGATGCTTTCAATCAGACGCCCCAAACACTCATCGACGGTTTCAATCGCGGTGACGGTTGCCTGTAGATTGCCGGTATGTCCCACCATATCAGGGTTAGCGTAGTTAATCACCACCAGCGAATAAACCTGTTCCGAGATGGCAGCGATCGCCACTTCTGTCACCTCAGCGGCAGACATTTCCGGGGCTTTGTCGTAGGTGGCTACCATTGGACTGGGAATCAGGTGGCGATCCTCACCTTCAAAGGGTTCTTCTAAACCGCCATTGAAAAAGTAGGTGACGTGGGCGTACTTTTCGGTTTCAGCGGTGCGAAACTGGCGCAAACCGCGCTGGGCGAGGACTTCCCCTAGGATATTACTGAGGTTTTGCGGTTCAAAAGCGACCAATACGGGTAAGGTGGAGTCGTATTGGGTAAAGGTGACAAAGCTGAGGGGTTGAATTTGCGATCGCTCAAAATCCGCAAATCCTGGATCGACAAACGCTTGAGTCAGTTGTCGCGCCCGATCCGGACGAAAGTTAAAAAAGATGACGCCATCATTGGGTTCAATCGCCCCTTGAGCAATTCGCACGGGAACCACAAATTCATCGGTGACGCCTTCAGCGTAGGAGGCTTCCATCACCTCTGTCGGGGTGCGTCCGTCGCCGCTTCCGGTTTGAGTCATCACCTCATAGGCTTGTCTTACCCGATCCCAGCGGCGATCGCGATCCATTGCATAATAGCGACCGCTGATGGTGACAATTTGACCGATCCCGATTTTCGCGATCGCCTCTTCAATTTTCTTCAGGCTACCAATCCCATCGGTTGGATAAGTATCGCGTCCATCCGTAATGGCATGAATGCACACCTGAGCAATATCTTGTTGTTTGGCAAATTCTAATAAACCCAGCAAATGGCTGAGATGGGAGTGAACCCCTCCGTCCGAACACAAGCCTACCAAATGCAATTTGCCCCCGCTAGCGCGAACTTCTTGGCAAACTTTCAGCAGGGCTAAGTTCTCCTGAATTGAACCCTCTTCAAAGGCATCGGTAATCCGCATCAGTTCTTGTTTCACAACTCGGCCTGCCCCTAAATTCATGTGACCGACTTCCGAGTTGCCCATTTGTCCCTCTGGCAGTCCCACTGCTTTTCCAGAGGTTGAGATTAAAGTTTTGGGATACGCTGCCCACAGGCTGTTCATGACGGGTGTCTTAGCAGCAGCAATGGCATTTCCATCTGTGGCTTCGCGATAACCCCAGCCATCTAAAATGACTAGCACCACAGGAGAGACAGGTGCTTGTGCCATACTGATTTCACCCTTATGTCGTGTATTTTCTCCGCCAATCATACCATCGACCTATACTAACCCGTTAACAAACCTACAAATTTGTGAAAATCGGCTCAAGATAAGGTTTCCTCACAATACTGTGTTGAACTCGTTAATCAAGAGATAATGTGAAATAACTTCCTATTTTCCCGGAACGCCTGAAGGCGTACCAAACGCAACTCTATTTTGTAATGAGCGATCGAGCAAAGTTGGATCGAGGAACTATGAGCTTATCAATCAAGCAATTAATGGTTTATCTCTGTTTGCTGACCATCGGCGGTGGGGCTGGCTTGCTCGGTAGTCGATCGGGAATCTTCCCACAGCGCGATCGCTCCTCCGCTGTTCCAGGCGTGATGGAACCTCTAATTTCCCATCAAGCTGATACTCCGAGTCGAAATGCCAACTCTAACTTTATTGCCGAGGCAGTAGAACATGTGGGGCCTGCTGTGGTGCGAATCGACGCGACGCGCCGCGTCAGCGCTCAATTACCCGATGCTTTGCGATCGCCCTTACTCAGGCGCTTCTTTGGGGATGAATCCCCCGTACCTAGAGAGCGGGTGGAACGCGGAACCGGATCGGGCTTGATTTTGAGCAACACTGGAGAAATTATAACGAACGCGCACGTCGTTGATGGGGCAGATTTTGTGGATGTGACGCTCAAAGATGGGCGAACCTTTGAAGGCCGCGTCATTGGTACCGACCCTGTTACAGATATTGCCGCGATTAAAATTAATGCTCAAGAGTTGCCAACCGTTCGGTTAGGAAGCTCTAACAATCTTGCGCCCGGACAATGGGCGATCGCGATCGGCAATCCTTTAGGTTTAGATAACACAGTCACGGCGGGCATCATCAGCGCCATCGGGCGATCGAGTTCCCAAGTGGGCGTTCCTGACAAGCGGGTGCGCTTCATTCAAACCGATGCTGCCATTAATCCGGGCAACTCTGGCGGCCCCTTGCTCAACGATCGCGGCGAAGTCATCGGGATCAATACCGCGATCCGGGCAGATGCTCAAGGTTTAGGCTTCGCGATCCCCATTGAAACTGCCCAACGCATCGTCAGTCAACTGTTTTCCAAGGGACAAGTAGAGCATCCCTTCCTTGGCATTCAAATGATTGAGCTGACTCCCTCCATGCGCCGACAAGTGAATCAAGAAGGGGACTTTAACTTTCCCATCGTCGCCGAACGCGGCGTCTTAATTGTGAGCGTCTTAGACAATTCCCCAGCCGCCCGCAGCGGACTCAACCCTGGCGATGTCATCCAAAGCATTGATGGGACTCCCGTCAAAGAAGCCATTGAAGTCCAAGAAATTGTTGAGGCGAGTTCGGTCGGATCGTTGCTCAACGTTGAGGTCGATCGTAATGGACAACGAATGAGCATCCCAGTCCGCCCAGGACCTTTACCCAGAAATTAAAGGGAAGGGCCGTCTAAACGTTCTTCTAACTCCATGCGCTGTTCCATGCGGCGCAAAAAATATCCCGTCATCATGGCTGAAGCCAACAAGCCTGCTAAATTCTCGCGATCCGTCACAATTTGCACATTGAAATGATCGGATGGCAACATCCCCACCAGTCCGTGAACGTTCTGGGAAATAATTTGTTTGATTTCTGGACTCGCCGAACGAGCCACCCGCGCTAGCAGTTCGGGACTTTGGTGTTTCAGGTATGTCAGCAACTGATTGACTTGCTCTTCACCTTCATTGGCACCGAAAAAATCTGTGCTGTCCGGAGGAAAAACCATGAGAAATCTCAGTCTGTATGAGTCTACATCCTCCATTGTGACATTTGTTTTCTTCCCTGTACTGGCCTAAGCGCTGAATTCCCCCCAAGGGAAGGACATTTCTAAGCTGAATCTGCTGAGAGATCTGGATCTCCCACCTCTGTGACGGTCGGCGAAGCGATCGCCCGCTTTAGGGGGTGAGGGAGTTGATCGAGTTGAAAATATTGATGAAACTTGTCGGTGACATGCAACCAGTAGGATCGCCCATCGGCTTGTCGCCGCCGCCGCACAAAGCCTAACTGCACCAATTCGCCGACATGTTGGTAGGCTCCGCTTCCCCGGAGGTTAACTAACTCGGTTTGGCTGATCGAACCGCTCAGAGCGATCGCCGCTAGCGTCCGCAGCGCCCCGACGCCTAACTCAGCCGGAACCAAATTATAAATCAATTCTTGATAAGAGTCGCGCAGTTGCAAGCTATAGCCTTGAGGCGTTTCCAGCACTTCCAAGGCGCTATCGCGATGGGCATAGTCCGCCATCAATTCGATTAAGGCATCTTCCACCGCTTCGCGATCGCACTGGGCAAACTCTGCAAGTTCCCCCGTCGAAAGCGGCTGACCTTTTAAATACAAAATTGCTTCAATTGTTGTTGCTAACCGAGACATAACGATCCAAGTCTCACTTTTGATTAATCCAGTTGGCGTCCTGTGAGTTCCACAAAAATATCTTCTAGGTTAGAAGGACGTACCATCAGCCCCGTCTTGTCGGGTTGGGCTTCTAAATAGGCATTGGCTTCTGTCAGCGTTGGGAAAAATAGATATTCCCAGCGATCCCCCACCTGTTTCATCACCAGACCTTCCCCATGTTTTTGCCGAAACTGGGAAAGGGTGCCAAGTTCAATGAGTTTACCACCATCCACGATCCCAATGCGATCGCACAAAAATTCCACCTCATCCATATAATGGGTGGTTAACAGCATCGTCATCCCCTGTTTATTGAGATCGAGAATAATTTCCCACAGGCGGCGGCGCGTTTGCGGATCGAGTCCCACCGTTGGCTCATCTAAAAATAAAATTTGCGGTTGGTGCAACAGCGCCCTGGCAATTTGCAAGCGCCGCTTCATTCCGCCCGAAAGCGTTTTCACCAGGGAATCTTGACGATCGGTCAACTCTACATACTCTAGCCATTGCTGAATTTGCGATCGCCGTTGAGAGCGGGAAAGATGGTGCAAGCGGGCATGGAATTCCATATTCTCCCAAACCGTTAAATCCATATCCACGCTGGTTTGCTGCAACACCACCCCAATGTGTTGCTTCACCCGATGGGCTTCGCGGACGACATCATACCCCGCTACTGTAATTTTGCCTTGGCTAGGGCGAGTCAAGGTGGTCAGCATCCGAATTGTCGTAGATTTGCCCGCCCCATTGGGCCCCAATAAGCCAAACATCTCTCCAGAGGCAATCTCAAAGGAGAGATGATTCACAACTGGCACCTGATTAAACGATTTACAAACGTCTTCTAAAACAACAGCGGCACCCATAAACACGATTTCACATCATTTTTAACCGATGTTAGCATTTTGGCCTATCTCCATTCGCTGTCTGCGAGGGCTTGTTGCACGAGGGTTTTCGTGTCGAGATTTTCCATTTCCTCCAAGGTTTGCCAACCCGGTACCCAGAGGGATCGATCCCGAAGCTGTTGAGCATTCATCCAGAAACGCACCTGGGGATCGCACGAGGCTTGCATCTCTGCAAAGACCCATCTACCTTCGTTTTTGCGATTTTTAACCTGAAAATGCCGCCAGCCCCAAGTCTTTTGTTGGGCAGTCCATTTAGAACCCACCAAATAGGGGAATTTTTGTTTCTTTGCCATCATCTTTAAAGCGTCTTAGATTTAGCGCGATCGCTCAATAGGTAAGCCGCTACGCCTCCGCCAATAAAACCAAACAGGTGACCTTCCCAAGAAATCCCCGGAACCGTGGGTAAAACGCCCCACAATAGGCTGCCATAGAAAAAGCCAACGACCACGGATAAAAATATCGTGACAAAGCTGCGCTCAAAATAACCCCGCAACAGGAGAAAGCCCAAGTAACCAAAGATGACGCCACTCGCACCAATGTGAAAACCGGGCGAACCGAACAACCAGACGCCCAAACCGCTAATCAGCAAAGTAATGGCGCTGACAATGAAAAAGTCGCGGGTTTCCTTGAGCATCACCAGCCAACCTAATGTCAGGAATGGCAGGGTATTGGCGATCAGGTGATTGAAACTTCCGTGTAAAAATGGAGCCAACAAAATCCCGCGCAACCCGATGGGGTGGCGGGGTAAAATGCCGAAAGTATCGAGTCGCCCTTGAAAAACCACAACGTCAACAATTTCTACGATCCAGAAGATTGCGACCAAGGTTCCGAGGATAAGCGCTTGGCTTTTCAGTTCTTTGGCGATCGCATTAGTCTCATCTTGGCGATCCATTCATCCACCTCAAGCTAGATTAGGAGCTGATTCATGCTCTTTTCAGATTAGCAACTCGACCGACCCATCGACGAGGGTTAGAATGAAACGCATTCCGTCGATTCGCGCCCCAATCATCCGTAAAACTACGGCCTGTTGTTTGCCCCGCCTGAAAGATTCAGTAATCTTCTCTAGAGAATCTAAGCGGAATCTTTGGCACAGTTTTAGTAGTAGACAAAAGCGTCCAGCACTCCGATACTTCCTTCTGCGTCGCAACGGTTCTAGGTAATTTGATTTTTATGAACAAGATGTTTCGCTTCCCCCTGTGGTCCTACCTCAACCAACCGCTGTTTAGCTCTTCTTACAAAGCCGTTTTAAATCCACGTCGGTTTTGGTATATCTATCAAATCTATTGGCTAGAGCGCTGCTGGACGATGGACGGGAAACCGGAAGAACATCCCCGCAGCTAGCGCCTTCTCCTGAGTTGGGGAGTTGAATTGCGCGTTTGAGATTCCGGAATGGAGATTCCTCTAGTGAAAAGGGAATTCAGACAGCCCCGTTGTTCCGTTTGCTCCTGGTTCGCGCTCAATGAGATTGAGCCGCTTGTGGGTTCAGGTTGCACCTTCCTAGCGATCCATTGCGAGTAGGGCTTTTTTGAGGACGGCTGTGTTTTAACTTTTCGAGGAGAGAATCGAAATCATGGTATCAAACTCTGCGTCCTATTTGAGTGTTGCCAAAGGCGCAACTTTAGAAGCGCTATCCGCAGAAGTTTCTGCTGGGGCTGATTCGCCCGATCTCCTAGCTTTATTGGGTCAAATTGAAAATCAACTCTATCATTCTGAAGTGTATCGTCGTTGTCTGAAGAGTTTGCGCGGAATGCTGGGAGAAACGGCAAGCAATGCTCAAATGCTATTTAAAGCCATTGGTCGAGAAGCGATTCGACTAGCCCTGCACGAATTTACCCAACAATATGCCAACGCTGAGGTTGGCGATCGCGGATCTTCTCAACCGGCGATCGCCGATCGACCTGCCCCTCCGCCCACTTGGGTTGCCATTGAGGAGGAGCCTTCTACAGCCGTCGTTGCCCCTCAAACTACTAGGGTTGTGCCTTCCACAATGCCTGATATTTTGGGTTCAAAACCGCAAAAACGCCTTTCAAAAACCGAACTTGCCGTCCAACAAGCAGAGCAAGAACGTCAAGACTGCTTGCGCTTAATTGGCGAACAATTGCGAAAAGCCCGTCAAGCGCGATCGCTCTCTTTAGCCCAACTCCATTCTCAAACGCTTATTCCCCCTCACCAGCTTGAAGCGCTGGAATTAGGACGCGTCGAGCAGTTACCTGAAGATGTATACGTGCGCGGATTTATTCGCCGCATTTCAGCCGTTTTAGGCGTTGATGGGCAACAGTTGCTAGCCGATTTACCCGCACCCGATCCGGTGAGATCGGCGATCCCATCGTGGTATCACCCGCCAACGACGCATCAGTCGGGGTTTTACTTGAATACGGTTCATCTCTATCTGGGTTATTCTGCGTTAATTGCTGGGGCTGTGGG
Organism: Desertifilum tharense IPPAS B-1220; assembly: GCF_001746915.1. Taxonomy (NCBI): domain Bacteria; kingdom Bacillati; phylum Cyanobacteriota; class Cyanophyceae; order Desertifilales; family Desertifilaceae; genus Desertifilum; species Desertifilum tharense. The sequence continues at coordinate 73,371 of NZ_MJGC01000049.1, read as the reverse complement.
AGGGCTGGCTTGGCTGTCGAACCAAACCGCGCCCGATGTGGGTTATGAAGCGGAACCGATCGTCCCCACAGAAACTGCAAACCCTAACACTCAACGCGATAGTGGCAGCAAGCCCGGTTTAAGGGCGAGTCAGTCGGGCGGAATTGCCGGTTCCGATCTGGCTCCACCGGAGATGCTACCGTCTTTTTAGCTCACGACTAAGTTATCGCGGTGAATCACCGTTTCTGCGCCTTCATAGCCAAGAATTGCGGGAATTTCATCGGAGTGATGGCCGCGAATCTGGTTGAGTTCGGTGCTGCTATAGTTGACAAGACCTCTGGCAATTTCTTTGCCGAACGGATCGCAAAGCTGAACGGCGTCAGAGGGTTGAAACTCGCCACTCACTTGCAGAATTCCCGCTGCTAATAGGGATTTACCGGCTTGACAGATGGCCGCAACGGCTCCAGCATCTAGGACTAATTTGCCCGCCGGGATCAGACCGTTGGCGATCCAGCGCTTGCGAGCGTTCATAGGGCGCGGTTGGGCTTCAAATTGGGTGCCGAGGGGTTCGCCTTGGAGAATTTTGAGGATATTTTCTGGGCGCTTACCTTCGGCGATCGCAGTCCTAACGCCAGCGTTGGTGGCAATGCGGGCGGCGGTGATTTTGGTCGTCATGCCTCCGGTTCCCCATTGAGAACCGCGATCGCCGGTTTGGACTTGGAGTTGTTCGAGTTGCTCGATGTTATTCACTAAGCCGATCGGTTGAGCGTCGGGGAATTGGCGCGGATCGGCGGAGTACAGGCGATCGACATCGGTGAGTAAAAACAGCCAGTCTGCCTCAATTAAGCTGGCTACCAAAGCGCTGAGGGTGTCGTTATCGCCAAATTTGAGTTCGTCAGTGGCAACGGTATCGTTTTCGTTAACGATGGGAATAACGCCAAGGTTGAACAGTTCGGTGAAGGTGCGGTAGGCGTTGAGATAGCGCGATCGCTCCATGAGATCGGCCCGCGTTAGCAACACTTGAGCAATGGGTTGTTGTAGCGAGGTAAACAGGTCATCGTACACGCGCATCAGCCGTCCTTGACCGACGGCGGCGATCGCCTGTTTGCGAGACATGGTGCGGGGGCGTTCGACTAAACCTAAACGGGCGCATCCCACCCCAACAGCACCGGAAGATACTAAGACGACGGCGTATCCTTGGCGTTGGAGTTGGCTGAGGACTTCAACTAAGCTGGCGAGCGTCGCTAAGGCCAAGCTGCCCGTTTCTGGACGCGTGAGGCTGGAAGTCCCAATTTTGACAACAAGGGTTTGAGGCATTGCAAGGCGTTCGGGAAGTGAAATAAGATTAAAGGTTGCCATCTCAATTGAACTTCCCTTAATTGTAAAGCGCCAGCCCTTCTATCGATTGAGGGCTGACGCTTCACTTAGATATTTATGAGGTTTTATTTTTAGGGTCTTTATGTTCGCTGACCCCATTTGATCTATTTCTATTTTGCCCCCGAATTGAGGTTTTCCCGGATCTCGTAATGTTTTCTTTATGTTTCCAAAGCTCAGGATTATTCACGATTTGTAAAGATTTGTTCTTTTGGGGTCAGGGAGGCTCCTAACGCTTGAGAAATCATGACTTCCAAGGATCTCAGGGGACTCGAACTCGCCGCCGCGCCCGGATTAACCATCGGTTCGACCAGAATAGTAAACAAACCCAAACGATTTCCGGCCAGCACGTCAGTAAATAGGCGATCGCCAACCATCGCAATTTGTTGAGGGGGCAAATCCATTCCCTGAGCGGCTTGTCGGAGCTTGCGCCGCGAGGGCTTGCCCGCCCCCATGATGTAAGGTAAATCTAAAGCCTCAGCAATTCCCCGAATCCGAGGCTGGTTGATATTATTACTGACCAGCCACAGCTTGGCGACCGAACGAATGTTTTTAATCCACTCCTGCAACTCGCTAGAGGCCTGAGCCGACTTAATAGGCACCAAAGTATCGTCTACATCGAGGATCAGCCCCTTGAGGTGGTAGTGCTGTAACACCTCCGGGGTCAGATACAAAATGGGCTTCCCTAGCACTAAATCGGGTTGTAGGTGACGATTCCAAGTCATGGTGTTGAATGTTTACTCCGTGGTCAACTCATTACCCGCTTGAGGTTGACGATTGCTTAACTCTCGTTCAACTTGCGCGATCGCGCGGTTATGTTCCTCCAGGGTACGACTAAAAATATGCGTCCCATCATAGCGAGCCATAAAAAATAAATAGTCCGTTGCTGCCGGATTCAACGTGGCCTCTAAACTTGCCACTCCCGGACTCGCAATCGGCGTCGGTGGCAACCCAGCATTCAGGTAAGTATTGTACTCCGAGGGGGTCTGTACCTGGCGCAGGGTCAGCGGTTGCTCTTGAGTTTGGCGAATTCCCAAACCATACTCCACCGTCGGATCGGCTTCCAAGCGCATCCCGCGCTGGAGTCTTTGCGTAAACACGCCTGCAATCAATCCCCGTTCTTCAGCAACGACAGACTCTTTTTCCACAATACTGCCCAACGTTACCCATTCCAGCAACGACAAATTCGTCTGTCCTTGTCTCTGTTCGTAAATGGGTAAAGCCACCTGCTCAAACTGATACAGCATTTGCCGAATCACCAACTCCGGTGTCAGCACGCCATCCGCTAACTGATAGGTATCGGGATACAAAAAACCTTCTAAATGGGGTAAGTTCGGCGGCAACCATACAAAGTCGTCATCGGGGATCTGTCGAGTTGCGGCTAAAAACGCCTCAGCACTGAAAAATCCCCGCGCCTCAAAATACTCCGCCATTTGCTTGAGCGACCATCCTTCCGGGATGGTGTAACTCAACTGCACAACCTCACCGGCCCAAATTTTTGAGGCAATTTCCGACAGAGATTCCGCTTGAGATAAAGCGTAAGTCCCGGCTTGGAACTCGCCCCGCGTTTCGGGAGCCATTCTAGCCCTTAAGCGCAACCACCGCGCCCATAAATTCCAAGCCGACGCCGAACGAATGACGCCAATCGCCTCTAAATCCCTGCCAATTTGCTCAATGGAAGTACCTAGGGGAATTTGAACTTGAATGGTTGCCTCTTCCAGATTGCTACCTGGGAGTTGTACCGGAGCTTTTGCCCAACTCCACCAAGACCAGCCTTGCCAGCCTACAATCCCTAAAACGGCAGGGAAAAAAATTAGATAAAACGACCATTTAGAAAGGCGACTTGCAACTGTCATTGAACTCAACTCGCGTGACAACTTCCACAGCAGGGTTATTCTAGAGCTTCAAACAACTGATCTTCGATCTGAGGGAGCAAGGGTTCAAGGCGCTGCAACTCCTCTACCGAGAGCAATTCTGGTTCTCCGTCTTCATTCATCCGGGCCAAAATGAACATCGGATCGAGCGGTGCAAAAATTTCGTACTCCTGCCGATCGTAGTAGAAGCTGGCCAGAGACTGAAATTCTTCCTCGTCCTCGTTGTCGATTTCCTCTTCTTCTTCTTCATCTTCTAGGTCGAGATCCGGAATTTCGCCCACCACTGTGAGGGTGACTGCCGTGCGCTTCAGCGTCAGATTCTGTTCTGCTAAAACGGCTTTAGCCAGATCGAACAACCGATCGATTTCCTCGTCAGAATCCACAGGAGTCGGGGCTTCGCGGTCTTCAAGCCATGCAAAGATTTCTACAGGCGTATCCACAGGTAACAACAAGGCATAATCCTGGTTATCCACTTCTAGGCTGTGTTCGACATAGCAGACCAACTGGCGTCCAGCTTCGTCAATCACTGTCACAGTTGGGGTATCTACATCGAGATTATCGTCATCCATCGGGCGAGGTCTCCTTTGTCATGAGCGAGGCTTGCTAGACAGCAAGCTGCAAATTTTGTCATCTTCAAGAGTATCGCTTTGGGAGTTCCCTAGCCCTTATTGAACAGATGCAGGGTAGGGAGCTTTTACTGCGAAATCGGAATGTGTAGGCGATCTTCCTGGCGGCTTTGGGTGCTGACCTGACCCGATTTGATGCCTCATTTATGGGTGGTCTAGGTCACAAGAGCGATCGCGCAGCCCGTGCGTTCTCAATTAAGCATCCAATAAACCCATCAAAAAATACCGACCTACTCCATAGAAGTTTTCCCCCGCTACCCCCGTAGAACAGACGGCGTTCAACTGTTTGAGCGAGAATTCTCTAAGTTTCGATTCTCACGGGTTCTCACTTGCTGATGTTGCTTGCACTGTTGCCCGCACCTTTAAAGATGGGGTAGTTTAAGCTCAAGCAACCGAGAGTGATTCGGTGTCCTGATTTTATCATTTGGGCGGTCACAACCTCTCCTATAAATCCCTAATTTTCAGGTTAATTTTAGGCGGAGCGAACTCGCTCAAATCCCTTGAAGAAGCCCCTCTATCCCGCCTGAATTCTTTGATTACAGTATGAGGTTAGAGAGATTCTTCTGCGAACCCTCAACAGGTGACAGAATTTTTTTAGAAGGCAGTAAAATGCTGAATCCCTAGAGAAAATCGAGAGCGCTGATTTCAAATTTTGAGTCGCCTCAGTTTGTATTGAACTTAAAACTCCTCGTTTGTAACTATCTCTAATGGCGGATTTTTTGGAGAAGTTCTGCGCCGTTCGTCTAGCCATTGCTGCAAGATCAAAGCAGCCGCTTTGCGATCGATTAACTCTTTATGGCGGGAGGGAGAAAGCTTTTGGGTGATGAGCAACTGTTCGGCTTCTACTGAAGTCAGGCGCTCGTCCATATACTCTACAGGCAGTTGTAAGGCTCGTTCTAGGCGAGCAGCATATTTTTGGACGCGCTTTGCCTGATAGCCGAGGGTTCCTTGCAGCGTGTAGGGGAGACCAACGACTAGGACTTCAACGTGTCGCTCTTGGATAAGCTGGCGCAAGGCGGCAATATCTTGCTCAAACGAAGTTCGCACCAGGGTGGTTAACCCTGTGGCAATCAGTCCGGTGCCGTCACATCCCGCAACACCGATGCGTTTTTGACCAATATCCAAACCCAGGGCAGAAATGCGACTCACACCTTATCCCTCATCTGGGCGAACGCTACGAGGGGGCGGCGGGGTGGGATCGTTTTTGGCAGGGGGAGTGGCAGGACTTGCGCCATTATTGGGTAAATGGGTGGACTCGGCGGCGGCTGGGGGAGTGTTTAATAAATCGGGGTTAGTTTCTGCGGGCATCGGTTGCAGGGACATCCGACCCGGAACGGGCTTGCGGGTGGGTTGCAAGCTTTGCAGGACATCAGAAAGCTGCAATCCTTCTAAGGAAACGGGTTTTGATTCTCGCAGTTTGTGCCAAACTGAGCGCGACATCATCATGGTATGCTGAACCCGCGTTGCGCCAAGACGCTCTAGATATTCTTCGCGTTCGGGTTGGTAGTCGGCTGAGGGGATCAACAGAGATTGTTCGGGAAAATCTTGGACGATGCGGGCCATTTGCGACAAGATTTCGGGGTACAGCCAAGTGTAGGCGGGGTGGACAGTGAGCTGGGCGACATAGGGCGCAGAACCGTCTTTGTGAATTCTGACTTGGAAGTAGCCGATCGCAGCTTTGCGGACTTGTTCAAAGACGTAGCCGCTGACGACTTCTGTACGAGAGAGCCATTGCTGCATTCCTTGAATGAGCGATCCAAGGAGGCTGGTTTTGAAGTCGTCAATATGGCGATCGTAGACTTGGCGCACGAGAGGCGGCATGGCGACGGTATCGAGTTGGTAGAGCAACTGGGCGTCGGCATTGCTGACGGGCAGAAGATTGGGTAAGTCTGGCTCGCGTTCGGCCAGTTGTTGCAAGAGGGCAGCGTCAACGGCCCAGTAGGTTTGCTGGGCGAGGGGCTGAAACCCGTTTTGGCGATAGAGGGCGATCGCATCTTTTTCGTTCACGTCCACTTCTAACAGCCAGGTACGGGCCTCGCGGACGGCTTGCAAGCAGTGGCGGACGAGCTGCGAACCAATCCCTTGACGCGAAGCCGCCGAGTTAACCGCAACCTGATGCACGCGCCAAGTGCTGCGCGTGCGGTTAAACGGGGAAATTTGAATCATGCCGACGACTTGGTTTTCCTGTTCGGCAACCTGAGCGTAAAATTGGTATTGAAAGGGGTTGGGAAACCAGCTTAAGAGTTTAAATAAACCGTACCAACGGCGAATTTGCTGGACTTTCCCTTCCGAGTTCGGCGTACTCAAAGCTGTGGGGGAGGTAGACTCTTCCCCTAAGAGCAATTGTTCAATCGCATCTAAGTCGCGGTATTGAAAAAAGCGAATCTCTGCTTTGGTATTTTGCGGCAGGACGGGAGTCATGTTGGGTAGGGGCACAGGTTTTGCCTCTCATTACAGCCAAGGGCGCAATCTAAGCAAGACTGCTAAGAGCTAGCCTAACTAATTTTTTGGGGTTCTAATCAACACGACCGGGGTTTGCTCGTCGGCGTTGCCTGCGGGATTGCTGATTAGAGCTTGTTCCAAAATGTTAGAACTCAGATCGCGGGTTGCTGCCAATATCTTAACTGCTTTCAAGTCGTTCACGTCTACAATGGCCGCCGAGAGTCCGGTTTCTTTTTGGATGCGGTCAACGACGGCTTGCGGGTTTTCCGGGCCGTAGACGATGAATTGATCGTAAGGGGGTAAGCTGCCGGTTACGTCATCAATTAGTCGAGCTTGTTCGCCTGCGAGTTGATAAAAGACGCCCGGTTTGCGAAGAATGGCTTTGGCGATCGCGCCCACGATAAAGGCGAATAATACGCGCCCTGCGCCTTCTACTTCTACCAAGGATTGCATCCCGCAGGCGGTGGCCAAACTGGAGGTGGGTAAAAAGTAGTAACAAATCCGTTTGGCGACCCATCCCGGTTTCAGGGTACTGGGATGGCGCATTCGACCTTGCATAATGGCGATCGGGGTTTCGCCAATGGTGACAATATCGCCCGGTTTGGCGTGGGGAAGAACGTAGCGTTTCACCATCTCCACCGGATCGTCAAGGTTTGTCAGTAGGTGGGTGCGGATGGGAAATACATCTCCGACGCTCGTTTGCCGTCCTTTGGGGAGAATCTGCGGATCGGGATATTGCAAGGGATAAATAATATGACCCGTTTTAGGAATTCTGCCTTCTGGGCCGTAGGTGAGGTAATGAACTTGTATCCAAGCGGTTTGTAACTGGCTCAAGTCTGGCCCGGTAATCTCAATGGCGACTTTGAGACGGGTGGTTTTGCCGACTTTGACAATATAGCCAAACCAGTAGCCATCGGCACGGGCAGAAGCATCTGGGTGTAGGGGGGTGACGTGGATGTGCGATCGCACTTCATCAAGCGGCCCGGATGAGAGTAACTTCACTTCGGCCGCGAGTTCCGGCACCATAATTTCTAAACGCCGCGTGCGGTTAATTAATTCCAACTCGCCGATCAACCGATAGCGGTTAGTCTGTTGAATATCCCACGTCCATTCACCGGGCGTCAGTTCTAGCTGGTTGCCGGGACGCTGGCGAAATTGCCACTCAAACAACACCACGAGGAGGGCGATCGCGCCCAAAAAGACCCCTAGGAGGATTGGCCAACCCATAATTGATATCTTCTCCTGTACTCTCAGACCTGATTTATATCAGAGTTTGGTTCAAAAAACTTCCGGCCTTTTCCGGCAACTCTAGGGAAAACTTCTCGCCTTACCTCTTTACAGTGCTTAATATTTTGTAAAATAATGATTCAAACTGTGCCGCGTAACTTTACCCAGAACCCGGAAAATTTTGGGTGAAAAATAGCTTCTAAGCCTCACGGCATTTAGACTTAGACAAACTTAGCTCGCTGGCAACCCCTAAGCAGTTTGGCAAATCTTTGTAAACTGTTAGGAAACGCCTAGCCGGAATGACCGCGAATTGAGGAGTTTTATGAAACAAGTATTGCTAGCAGAGCGCTTCTGCTTAATAGGTCACATTGTTGCCCTCGTGTTTGGTTTGGTGGGCTTGTTAGTCATCCTGCCCAACACAGAACTGATTATGAACTTACCTCCCATCGGACAAACCGCCATGCAGTGGAGCATGGCAGGTGGGGGAGTCGCGTACATCATCCTGGGTGCGATCGCCGTAGCCCTGTACGCTTACCGCATCCTCGGACTTGGCCCGTGGCTGGCGTTTATGGTGCCTTCGGTTGCCATTTCCTTAAGTAGCGAACTGCTCGGTACTAGCACCGGATTTCCCTTCGGTCATTATCAATACCTCAGCGGCTTGGGGTATAAAGTCGCGGGTTTAGTTCCCTTCACCATTCCCCTATCCTGGTTTTACCTGGGCTTAGTCTCTTATTTAATTGCCCGTTCTGGGTTAGAAGCCCGTAAAGCACCCCGCTGGCTGGCTTTCCCGGCAGCGATCGCCCTGGGTGCTTTGTTGCTCACCTCCTGGGATTTCGTCCTCGATCCAGCAATGAGCCAAACCATGACCCCCTTCTGGACGTGGAAGCAACCCGGCGCATTCTTCGGGATGCCCTACCAGAACTTTGCGGGCTGGATGGGAACCGGAGTCATCTTTATGAGCGTGGCAACCCTATTGTGGAAAAAAACCGAATTGGGCTTAACGCGATCGCAACTCAACTTCGCCTTAGTCGTGTACTTAAGTAACTTTGCCTTTGGCGGCATTATGAGTTTAGCGGCCGGCTTTTGGGTTCCAGTGGGCTTAGGCGTCCTAGTCGGCGTCGTTCCAGCAGTCGCGCTTTGGTGGGCAGCCAAACCCAGCTTAGGCGAAGGCAATACCGTTTTACGCGCCAACCAACGGGAAGTCACCCCCGCTCCTCTCAAAGTGGCCGCCAAGTAGTGAGTGCATCCGTCGTGATAGACCGCTCAACCATCCAGGGGGCGTGCGAGCTGTTGTTACTCCTCATTCAACTTCCTGCGATCGCGCTGCTGCTGTCTCGCTTGCTCAAAGGCCCCACTCGCTATCCGCCCATTCAACCGCGCCCATCCCAACCCCAAGATATCGGAACCGTTAGCGCCGTCGTTCCCACCCTTAACGAGGCTCAACGGATTTCTCCCTTGCTGGTTGGGTTAAGTCGGCAAAGTTACGAGTTGCGAGAAGCGATCGTCGTCGATAGCCACTCCCAAGACGGCACTCCAGAGCTAGTTAAAGCCGCCGGAGAGCAAGATCCTCGGTTTCGGCTCATTCAAGATGACCCCCTGCCCCCAGGCTGGGTGGGGCGTCCGTGGGCCTTGCATACGGGCTATCTAGCGAGCAACCCAAAAAGCGAATGGATTTTGGGGTTAGATGCCGATACCCAACCGCATCCCGGTTTAGTGGCGGGCTTGTTAGAAGTGGCTCAAGCCCAGGGATACGATCTGGTTTCCCTGTCTCCTCGGTTTATTCTGAAATACCCTGGGGAACTTTTATTACAGCCAGCGTTATTAATGACGTTGGTGTATCGCTTTGGTCCAACCGGAACCCCTGAAACGCCCGAACGAGTGATGGCGAACGGTCAGTGCTTTTTATGCCGTCGATCCGTTTTGGACGCATTGGGCGGTTATGCGATCGCCCGTTCTTCCTTTTGCGATGATGTCACCCTCGCCCGGTACGCGGCGCAACAGGGTTACAAGGTCGGCTTTTTGGATGGTTCTGAAGTTCTCAAAGTCCGGATGTATGATGGCGCTTGGGATACCTGGCAAGGCTGGGGGCGATCGCTCGATCTCAAAGACGCTTCGAGTCGTCCCCAGCTCTGGCAAGATTTAGCCTTTCTGTTCGCCGTTCAGGGTTTGCCCCTACCCATGATGGCTTTGCTCCTGTTCTGGCAGCTAGGGGGAAGTGCTAGCCCCATTCTCGGCTATGCCTTGGGACTCAATGCCTTTTTAGTCTTCATTCGCTTTGCCCTAGGCGGTGCGATCGCCTCTGCTTACGATCGTCGAGACGCCCAGTATCCTTGGCTATTCTGGTTTTCCCCCCTCGCCGATCCCCTCGCGTTTCTCCGCATTTGGCTATCTTCAACCCAAAGTTCCATTCAATGGCGCGGGAGAGAGTATCAGGCCAAATAAAAGGTGGGGGGATGGGGGGAAGAAGGGAATTGGGAGTTGGGAGTTGGGATTTGGGGGAAGAAGGGAGTTGGGAGTTGGGATTTGGGATTTGGGGGAAGAAGGAGAATTAGCTATTATCAATATCAAGAAATTAGCGGTGGGGCAACCCGTTTTTAAAGCCAAAAGCCTCCGAGCGCGATAGCCGGATTGTCTTGGAAGCCTACACCGTACCTGTACTCAGGTTGGTGTAGGAGTTGTCACATACCTAATCAGCACTATTGAACCTACTCAGCACGCTGATACGCGCCAAGCACTGCACAACAACGCTCTTTATCCCCCCATCTCCCCATCCCCCCACCTCCCCATCCTCTTCTTCCCCAACCCCCAACTCCCTTCTTCTCCCCACTCAGCACTTAAAGAAGCACTCAATCGCCGCTCTATGCCTTCCTTAGATGAGATCCCCGTTTTATATCTGGGTTTATTGGGTAGTTTGCTGGCTGGTTTAGGAACCGGAGTAGGAGCATTACCCATCTTCTTTTTTGATGAGATTACCCAGCGAGTTCAAGGAATTTTGTTAGGATTTGGGGCGGGTGTGATGCTTGCAGCCACCTCTTTTTCCTTAATTGTGCCTGCAATAGAAGCTGGGGTAGAACAACAGGGAAATCGCCTATTTGCAGCTTTGGTTGTAGCGATTGGAATTTTAATCGGGGGAATTTTTCTTTGGTTAGCCCACCGCTATATGCCCCACGAGCATTTTGTTAAAGGGCCTGAAGGTGCCAGTACAACTCGTTTAAAGCGGATTTGGCTGTTTATTCTGGCCATTACTATTCACAACTTCCCGGAAGGTTTAGCGGTGGGGGTTGGATTTGGTGGCGAACAAATTAGTAATGGAATTGCCCTAACTCTGGGCATTGGTTTGCAAAATATTCCTGAAGGATTTGTGGTGGCGATCGCCCTAGCCACTGAAAAATACTCCCGGCGGACGGCGTTTTTAATTGCCCTCTTCACTGGATTAGTTGAACCAATGGGGGGAATTGTTGGGGCAAGTATTGTCTCAGTGGCTCAAGGCGTTTTACCGTGGGCGTTGGCATTTGCTGCCGGAGCAATGCTATTTGTGATTAGCGATGAAATTATCCCAGAATCTCATCGGTTAGGTTGCGAAAAAGAAGCCACTGCTGGAGTGATGATCGGCTTCGTTATCATGATGTTTTTAGATGTGACGCTCGGTTAGCAGATTGTACGTTAAGAAGAATGACCCATGCTTTAATGACTGGCTAATCAACGCGTTCGAGTTGCCAGAGAATTTGATTTCCTTCGCGACGAACGCGGGAAACCACCCAATTTCGCCAAACCCAGTTATCGCCGCGACTGGTGACGGCGCTGGCGTTGACATCCATTAAATCTGCAAGTTCTGAACTGGTGATTAAGTAGCCTTTGCTGGCAACTTCTTCCGCCATTTGCAGGGTTTCCATGAGGTTGCGGAGTTGAGCAACTCTCACTTCACGGGGGGGGTTATCGAGAAATTCCGCTGTCGGTGTGGCAAGTGAATCTGTCATAACAGCATCAAGTGGGACACTACTGGATTGTATCGTTTTGTTACCAGTTGGGTGAATAGAGTTTGAGCTAACTGAATCGACTGATGCAGCTTGGCGCAGGGAGGGCGTTTGGCCGCCTGCGAAGGCTCTGGCGATCGCATCGCAGCGATCGTTACAGACATCATTGGAATGACCCTGTACGTAGCACCATTGCACTTGCTGGGAGTTAAGTCGATCGAGGGTTTCCCAAAGGTCTTGATTTTGAACGGGTTTGCCTTGGGAGGTTTTCCATCCTTTTGTTTTCCAACTAGAAATCCATTGAGTAATCCCTTTTTTGACATATTCACTATCGGTGTATAGGCTGACTGCTTCAGATTGTCCTGAAGCAGCAAGTAGTTTTAAAGCAGCGATCGCCGCCTGTAACTCCATGCGATTGTTCGTCGTTTGAGCCGCGCTACCGCCCATTTCATAAACCGAACCATCGTTAAAGTTAACCACTACTCCCCAGCCACCAGGGCCAGGATTTCCGGAGCAAGCACCATCGGTATACAAGCTAGCAATTTTCCGTTCAACAAGCATGGGAACTCAAGGCAAGGAAATAAATTCCAGGCTAACACGATGCTCCGCATCCATCCTATTCTGAGGGTGGGTGAGAATGTAGTAGCTTTTGTGACATCCTTAGTAGCAATATCGATCCCCCGCTTTTTGATTAAGGACTGTCTGAGGTGAAAAACTCGGCTTCACGAGAGGGGGGGACGCTAGCAAGATAACCGAATTCAGTGAGTTTGACAAGAATTTTTGCCACGCTTTCAGTAACCGTTTCTCGATCGGTTCGGCATTCAATTTCAGGATTGACAGGCACTTCATAGGGGTCATCAATGCCGGTAAATCCTTGAATTTCTCCGGCTCTTGCTCGTTTATACAAGCCTTTGACATCCCGCGCCTCGCAGACATCTAAAGGCGCATTCACGTAAATTTCCACAAAGTTGCCAATGCGATCGCGCACTTCATCGCGAATCGTTTGATAAGGGGAAATGGCAGAAACCAGGACAATCACGCCATTACGAGAGAGTAAATGCGCTACAAAACCAATCCGCCGAATATTCTCATCGCGATCGCTCTTAGAAAACCCCAGTCCTTTAGACAAATTTTTCCGGACAATATCGCCGTCTAACACTTCGATACGATAGCCATTACGGCGCAAAACTTCAGCAACCGCTTGGCTGAGGGTTGTTTTGCCAGCACCGCTTAAACCTGTAAACCACAGCGTTACGCCAGAGGAGTGCATTCAGTTTGTCTCTCCTTAGAGGGTAATGGTAAAAATTGAACCTTTCGGTTGATTGGCTTCCACAAAGATCGAACCTTGGTGAGCTTCAATCACCATTTTGCAAAACGCCAATCCTAAACCCACTTGCGTGACGCCACTCATGAGGGTTCCGACTTCATATTTATCAAATATTCGCTGTTTCACCGCTTCATCAATTCCCGGTCCTTCGTCTAATGTCCGAATCATCACCTGTTGGGGAGGAGGACAATTCAGATACTGGGTTTCTAGAGTAATCGTGCTGCGACGGGGAGAGAATTTAATCGCATTCGAGAGTAAGTTATCTAGAACCCGACTCAGTAAGGACGCATCGGCGAGAATTGGTTGGTCTAGTTCTGGTAGGCGGCTCACCAGGCGTTGATTTCTCGATTGCGCGATCGCCTCAAATTGCGCGATCGTTTTACTCACCAATTGTTTAAGATCCACTTCTACTAAGTTCAAAAGCATCTGTCCTGACTCCATTTTGGCTAGAATCAGCAGATCGTTAATCATACTATTGAGCTGGCGCGCTGCGAGATTAATGGTTTTAACTTTCTCTTGCGTTTTGCCTTCAACCCCATACTGCAAGAGCAATTCGCTACTTAATAAAATACTCGCTAGGGGATTGCGGAGATCGTGGACGATCATGTTAGATAAATCTTCCCGCAGGTGCAGAGTGGCTTCTAGGGCATCATACTGCTGTTTAATCCGCAGCATGGAGCGGACTCTGGCGCGTAACTCCACGCCGCTGACGGGTTTGGTGATAAAATCATCGGCTCCGGCAGCGAAGGCCCTGGCTAAGTCTTCCGGGGCATTGAGTGCCGTTACCATGATGATGGGGATCTGTTGGCAATGCCGCTTGGCTTTAATTTGACGACACGCTTCAATCCCATCGAGTTCGGGCATCATCACATCGAGTAAGATGACATCGGGTTTGATATTCTCTAGCTGTTGGATGGCGAGTTTGGCGCTGTCTAGATAAACAACCTCGTAGGCTTCCCGGAATAAATGAGCTTCAATGACTTCAAATCCAGAGGATTCATCATCGACAATGAGGACTATACTGTTCCGACTCACTGGGTTCATGGTTTAAGCTGGGGGATCAAAGGCAGGTTGCTATCAATCAAAACGATATCGAAATTAATGCTCCCTGTGTACTTCTCGATCTAGAGAGCGGACAAAATTTTAGGAACTTAAATATTGATTAATTTGATGGACTAGCTTTTTCAAGCCCACAGGTTTCGTCATATACTCTTGAGCGCCAGCCGCCAGACAGCGATCGCGATCTCCAGGCATGGCTAAGGCCGTCAGCGCAATAATGGGAATCTGGGCGTTTTCTGGATTGGCTCGAATGCGACGAATGGCTTCTAATCCATCCATTTCTGGCATTTGAATGTCCATAAGGATGAGTTGTGGTTTGTATTGAGTGACCATCAAGACGGCTTCTAAACCGTTTCTAGCCAAACACACTCGAAAACCGTGAATTTGTAGATAGTCGTGCAGTGTCAGAATATTGGCTTCGTTATCTTCGGCGATCAAAATCAGGGGGGGAGTTGCGATCGCTTCGGGTACCGCAGTGACAATCAAGGCGGCTTCAGGGTTGCTAAAGATTTGGGCTAAAGAAGATTGTAGCTGCTGGCGGGTAATCGGCTTGACGAGGTATTCATTAGCACCGAGGGCGATCGCGCGTTGGCGTTCGTCTACCACAGAGACAATCAAAATGGGGATATGGCGCGTCTGTGGATGATTTTTCAGTTGAGTTAACACTTCCCAACCCGAAAGATTTGGCAAAATTAAATCTAAAACAATCAAATCGGGGAGATACTGCAAAGCCACCTCTAAAGTCCCTTCGCCCCTGGGATGAATGTAGACTTTTGTCCCCAATTCTGATAGGTAACGGGCTACTTGTTTGGCTGCCGGATCGGAGTCTTCAATAATTAAGGCATGATTGATGTTTGCCGAATTTAAAATATTAGGAAGTAAGATCGGAGCCTCCGTTGGCGATTGCGAGGCTTGCCACGGTAAAGAGACCGTAAACGTACTGCCTCGATCGACTTCGCTAACCAGCGAAATGCTACCGCCGTGCAGTTCAACAATACGGCGCACTAGAGATAAGCCTAAACCCGTTCCGGCATAGCGACGAGACAGGCTGCTATCGAGTTGAACAAACGGCTGAAAGAGTTTGGGAATATTGTCGGGTGCAATCCCAATTCCGGTATCTTCAACGCTGAGGATGAGGGTTTGATTTTCGGGTTGCGTTTCTACCTTGAGCGATATCTGTCCGCCATCGGGGGTAAATTTAACCGCATTACTCAGCAAATTGACTAAAACTTGCCGCATTCGTCGCTCATCTACGGCAATCTCGATGGGTTCATCGGGAATGTCGAAATTGACTTTTAGTTGTTTTTGATGGGCTTGTTGTTTGATGAAGTTAAGGCTAGATTCGCAGAGCGCTTTAACGTTAAGGCGAGTGGTCTGCAATTCCATTTTGCCGGATTCGATTTTGGATAAATCCAAGATGTCGTTAATCAGTTCTAAAAGATGCTGTCCGCTTTTTTCGATGGTGGTTAAAGACCGTTTTTGGCGGTCATTTAAGTCCCCATAAACTTCTTCGAGCAGGGCTTCTGATAGCCCTAGGATCGCGTTAAGAGGCGTGCGTAACTCGTGACTCATGCTGGCAAAGAATTCATCTTTGAGGCGAGTGGCGCGGGCTAACTCGGCATTGATTAAACTAATGCGTTCGCTACTGCGTCGCAAGTCTTCTTCGGCTTGCTTGCGATCGGTAATGTCATAGACTAACGCGCAAGCCCATAACATTCTCTGGTTTTCATCTAATACTGGGCTAGTGGAAATATTCGTCCAAACAAAATCCCCGTTTTTCGTCTGGAAGCGAAACTCATGCCGCGCGGCGACTCCCTGCTTGCGTTCGGTAAAATTTGCGAGTGCGAGATCGCGATCGCTCTGAACCATAAAATTAAACAACGGTTGCCCGATCATCTCCTCAATGGGGTAATCTAGCATTCGCGCCATCGCTTGGTTGACGTAGGTGGTGATACCATTGCCATCAATCACCCAAATCCCTTCTTCTGCGAGTTCTACAATCTGCTGATAGCGGGTTTCGGTTTCTTGCACGCGACGCGCTAGGGTTTCATTTAACCGCCGAATTTCGGCTTCGGCCCGCTGGCGTTCAGTAATATCGGTAACAATGCCATCAATGCGGACAGCAACCCCGCGATCGTCGTAAGCCAGCTTGGCGCGATCGTGCAGCCAGCGAGTTTCCCCATCCGGGCGGATAATGCGATAGGTAATCTCTTGATAGCCCTGTTCGATACAAACGCGGTTAAAGTTTTCTACCAAAGGGCGATCGCGCCGATCGACCATTTCTATCCATAACTGCGGGCGCTCAAAAAATGCCTCAACCGGATAACCAAAGACATTTTGAACCGCTACGTTCAAATACAGCAAGCGATCGCGTTGAAGCGAGACAGACCAAACAATATCTTCAATAGAACTGAGAATTCCATCGAGGCGCTGCTTGCTTTCAAACAAAGCCTGTTGAATTTGCTTGCGTTCGGTAACATCGCGAATCACAAATTGAGCCGCTAATTGACCTTCATCAATTAACGAACTAGCCGTCGCCTCAACATAAATCGTTTCCCCATCGAGTTTTAAGAGTTTTTCTTCCATCAGGGGAACCGTATAGGGGCGATCGCGCAAACATTGAGTCCGCTGACTAAACGCAGGACGACTATCGGGGTGAACGAATTCTAGAACCGATTGACCCAACAATTCATCCAGACTATTGGCCCCATAAATTTGTAGCGTTGCGGGGTTGGCGTAGACAAATTGGCCATTTTGTTCGAGAAAAATTCCATCCGGACACAGTTCGATCAACTGACGATAGCGTTCTTCGCGTTCTTGCAACGTTTGTTTCAGGCGGCGCAGCAAATAGGCTGATAGCAGCGATCCCCCGATACCGATCGTCGCGAGGGCGAGAAGGGCGATCGCGCTTAAGTCACGCTGCTGTTGCAAGCGTTGAGTGCGTTGAATATTGAGCCGTTCTTCTTCGTGGAGAAAGCCTTCAATCTCGCTGCGGGTTGCTTGCATTTTCCGCCATCCCGCCAATAAAAGACGGTTTAACTCCAGGGGATCGGGCTGAGAATGAATGTGGTCAAGCGTTTTATCGAGTAAGTTCAAACGCTGCATCACTTGAGCGCGGATGGCTTGGAGTTTTTGTTGTTGGTAGGGGTTATCGCTGACGAGATCGTTGAGATCGCTTAAGGTATCGGGAATGGTTTGAATAACGTACTGGTAGCGATCGAGAAAGTGAGTGGAGTTGGTTAATAAATAACCGCGAACCTCGGTTTCTGCGTCAAGCAACGCTGTCAGCAGGTGTTGGGTTTCTAGGCGGACTTGCTGAGTGTGTTGTACAGAGGATTCTGTTTTGGTCGTGTTGTACTGCAACCAACCGATAATTACTAAGGAACCGATCAAACACGATAGGGGAATCATGACAATCGCGTTTCCCTGCCTTAGCTGAGTTAGGCTGCGATTGAGTGGAGAAAAAAACTGGGCAATCTGTCTATTCATCCCGCAAAATGCTACTTTGGCCCTCTTGATGCCGACCCTTGTTCGGTTTTAGCAGATCGACCGCCCAAAAGTTAGCACAGTAACAGTTCGCAACTCAAACAAAAATCCTATTGTTGAGGCTGGGTGGGAACTGGAGAACGGCTAGGAGGGCGAATATTGTCCCACGGAATCTGAAACAGGAGAAAAATCGAAAGCGCGATCGCAACCACTGCGCCCACGGTGCTGGCGATTTTCCATACACTATAGGGGCGATCGCCATGCACTTTCCCAGTTAAGGCGTTCACCATCACCTGATAGCGTTTCTGGCGATAGCGGTAAGCGGTAATCCAAACCGGGAGTAAGAGATGTTTAAAGGTAATTTGGCTATAAGTGGTGGAAATATTGTGAATGCGCTGTTCGTCGCCGCCAATATCCCAGCGGACATCTGAGGTGATGGTACCCGACATGATATTTTTAGCGATTTGCAAGCCATCTTCCACCGGGACTTGCGATCGCTGGGCTTCAAACCCGGCAAGATAAGAAGGATTATAGGCACACAGAGATTGTTTTAACTCCCAAGGTTCTAAGCAGGCGAGGCGATGCGTTTCAATCGACTGCGTACCGGGAACCAACACATCATCAAAAAAGCGCGACACTCGCCCGGATACTGAATGCCAACGAGTATGCTGAACTTGGCGGGTTTTCGTCTCCGTTTCCCCTTGAGCATTGGTTTCAGTATAGGTTTCTGTCACATAATAATGTTCTCCCCGTTCCCCCCGATAGGTACTGTGGGTTTGGGCGTCATACGTCCAAAACGGGAGATAAACCCCTTGCAGCCGTTCCTGTTGCGCGAGTTGTTTTAACTCCGTTGGGGCAAACCAACGACTTTTTAGCCAATCTTGAACCTGCTGGCGGGCTTGTTTTTGGCTAACCTTAAACGGAATTAAGCCTTCGGGTTCTAGCGTTGGGCTGGCTTCCGTGGGTTGCGCCACAATATTTGAGGCACAAAAGGGACATTTCCCGGCAGTGTGGGGTGGTTCAAAGATAAAACTCGCCCCACAGTCGGAACAGCGGACTTCTAAAGCGGTGGTGGAGAGTTTGGCAAAACGGGTTTGGTTTTGATAGGCGTGGGCGTCAAAACTCCGTTCTTCTACCGTTTGGGGGGTTGGTGCGATCGCTTCTAGTCGCCCGCAATACGGACATTTCAGCGATGTGGTTCCCGGATGGTACTCCAAATCTGCCCCACACCCCGAACAAGGGAATTTTTGAGTGGCGGGTTGAGAATTCATAGAGAGGATGGGGGGATGGGGAGGTGGGGGGATGGGGGGATGGGGAAATGGGGGGATGGCATATTCTGTATGAACTCAGCATTCTCTGCGGTACAGAAGCTAGCAATGGAACTTTGTATTCTGCACGCTTTGACTTTACTCGGCACGCTGCACTGAATGTTATTCTCCCAAAGTGGCTAACAAGGGGGCTAATTCTGCTACATCTCTTGCCCGCACCCACTCGGTTTCGCCTTCGCGTCGGACATTGGTTCGACTGCTTAAGCCTTGTTCGGGTAATTGGTTAATGTTAAAGGGGCCCAGGGATTCGCCGTTGCGGAAAATATACCATTCTCCGCGAGCCACTTGGGGTTGAGGGATGGGGGGCGCAACGGGGGGCGGTAGGATAGAAGCTAATTCTGCCACTTGAACCGCAGGCTGCCATTCTGCTAACCCAGCACGCCACACTAGGGTATCGGCGGTTAGACCTTGTTGAGAGAGTTGGTTGAGGTCAAATGGCCCCAGTTGTTGATTGTTTTTCGCCATGTACCATTGGGCGGTGGGGGGTGGTGGGGGCGTTTGCGGGGTGTGCGGCGTTTGTTGACCAAAAGAGTTGGCTAACTGTTGTCCCATTGCCATTCCAACGCCAAAGTCTAGGGCAGAATTCCCACCGCCAGGATTTTGGGCAGACTGTTCAACCGCGTTAGCGGCTTGATATTGGGCGTATTGCTGCATATTGCCCAAGACTCCCATTGAGGCGCGTTTGTCAAGGGCTTGTTCTACGGTTTCGGGAACAGAGACATTTTCAATCAGTAGGCCAGAAAGTTCAATTCCTAAATTCTGGATTTCGGCTTGAATGCCGCTGCGGACTTGTTCGCCGAGTTCGCGATAGTGGGCGGCCAGATCGATAATGGGAATTTGCGATCGCCCTAACCAACTGGCAAATGCTGTCACAATGAGGTTACGCAGGTGATCTTGGACGCGATCTACCTGAAACAAGCCATCGGTACTGACTAATTCTTGTAGCAAAGCTGCCGGATCGACAATCCGAATACTGTAATTCCCATAAGCCCGTACCCGAACGACACCAAAATCGGCATCGCGCAGCATAATCGGGTTAGAAGTTCCCCATTTCAGGTTAGTGAACTGTTTGGTATTAAAGAAATAGACTTCTGCTTTAAATGGCGAGTTGAAGCCATAGGGCCACCCTTGCAGCGTACTCAGGATCGGCAAGTTTTGGGTGGTCAGGGAGTACATCCCCGGCCCAAAGACATCAGCAATTTGTCCTTCATTAACAAAAACCGCCGTTTGACCCGGACGAACCGTGAGTTTTGCGCCATTCTTGATTTCGTTCTGAAAGCGCTCAAACCGATACGCTAGGGTATCGTTGGACGGATCGAGCCATTCGATAATATCAATGAACTCGCCGCGAAGCTTACCAAAGAGGCTCACGCTGCTCCCTCCTATGAATCTACAACTGCCTAGAGCTACCTAGTTTAAAGGTGCCATAAGTAACTTCAGCAAATCCACATCAATTTCAGAAAAATTCTCTAAAGCAGGAAATTGCTTGAGGGGTAAGCATCGTCAATTCTTACCCCTCGATCTCAGTTTCTTACTCGTTGTTAGAGGTTTCTTGTTCTTTTTGTAATAATTCTTCTTTTGAGTTTCCCCAGTAGGCGCTGTAGGTCCAAACTTCATTGTTATTCTGGGTTTCAACAGACCAGCGATAAATGGCGGATTTGGGATCGACGCCTACTTCAATTAGCTTTGCACCCATGTAATATTCCATTTGGCGCTTGGTCATATCTTTGACGCCGCTAGGCTTATTTTTGCCGATGGTTCGGGACATATGCGCTTGTGTCGGTCTTGGCATCTTCTTTTTGTACAGGCAAATAGAGTAATTCCCCGATTCTAAAATCTCTCTGGGCTTTTAGCTAGTTGAGATTTGCGGTAGTTTGAGGGTTATTCGCCTTCATCCGGTTCGACTCCCAAGGCGCG
Source organism: Desertifilum tharense IPPAS B-1220 (assembly GCF_001746915.1). Taxonomy (NCBI): domain Bacteria; kingdom Bacillati; phylum Cyanobacteriota; class Cyanophyceae; order Desertifilales; family Desertifilaceae; genus Desertifilum; species Desertifilum tharense. The sequence continues at coordinate 52,758 of NZ_MJGC01000049.1, read as the reverse complement.
TAACTGTTCGGCTAACCGTTCGGCGCGTCGCTGTTCTCGTTCGGCGCGTTGGCGTTCCTGTTCGGCGCGTTGCGTTTCCTGTTCGCGCAGTTGGGCAATTTCTACAAAGGTGAGAAAGCGTTGCCCGTTGGGATGATAGATTTCTAAAGTATCAGAGGTCAGTTGAAAGCGAATCTCTAGGCGAGGACTCACCCAACCGTTCATCTCTTCAACCACTTCAAAGACGTTACCCGAACGCAGCCAGCCAATTAATTCATGGGTATCTGGGTCATATACATAGTATTCTTCAACGCCGTAATGTTCGTAGAATTTGAATTTGTTGAACATTTTACGGAGGCGATCGCCCGGAGATACAATTTCAAAGACAACCTGGGGTGTAATCTGGTCTTCTTCCCATTGGCGATAAGACCCCCTATCCCCTTTGGGTCTGCCAAAAATGACCATTGCATCAGGGGCTTGGCGAATTTTATTGTCACCCTCCACGGGATACCATAACAAATCGCCTGCAACAAACACATCGGGACGATCTGCAAACAAAAGTTCTAAGTTTTCTTTAATGACCACTATCCAGCGAAACTGTTTAGTATTGTCTGACATCGGTTGACCGTCACTGTCGGGGTAGATAATCGCAGGATTCGGTTTGAGGTGTTGTACCATGCTGCTGGGTTTGTGGCTGGAGTTGTTTTTATTGTAGCGATCGCACTTTACTCTTCCTCAAAATCTGGTTCAACTCCTAAAGCGCGTAACTGTTCGGCTAGCCGTTCAGCACGTCGCCGTTCTTTCTCCACCCTTTCGGCTATCCTTTCTTCAGGTGTCAAAATCCAATTTCCCTGGACATCGTACCAGCGCAGCCACAAGCGTTCTATCCCTTGATAAGTGCCTTGCCAAAGTCCCAAACCCAATTGAATCTCATCGATCCAAACTCGCGCTTCACTAACATCTAACCCTGCATAGCGACTTCCCACTAGCTGAAATGCCTGTAACTGGTTAGTGTAGCGGTCAAAAACAATATAGTAGGGAACGCGCAAAACTTGTTCGTAAACCTCCCATTTTGTGGGCGGTTGGTTAGCCTCTCGCAGCGTTTGTCCTAAATCTTCCCGTTCTGTTCCAGGGGAAAGCAACTCAACCCCAATAAAAGGATTGACCCCTTCTTGCCAAGTTACATAACTCATTCTCAACTCTCGTTGTTCGTAGAATCGATCGACCCCTAACACCGCAAACCAATCTGGGCGTTTGTACCATAGGGGATGGCGGACATCGTAATAAAGGTTTAAATCGCTAGCGACAAAAATACGATTTTCAGGATAGTGAGGCGGTTGAAATGTTTCGCGGAGGAGTTGAGGTTGAAAGCTATGATATTCGTCTGGCAATCCAGCCTCCTGTATATCTTCGCTAGGAAGATCGTACATGGTGGGTAAGACTGTTTTGGGGTCTAAGGGTGGGTCGCTTTGGTACATTGTGCTAACCCAAATTATGTTAAGGCTGATTTTAGTCTAATCTTCCTCAAAATCCGGTTCAACGCCTAACGCCCGTAACTGTTCGGCTAACCGTTCGGCGCGTCGCTGTTCTCGTTCAGCCCGTTGGCGTTCTTGTTCGGCGCGTTGGCGTTCTTGTTCGGCGCGTTGCTGTTCTTGTTCGGCGCGTTGGCGTTCCTGTTCGGCGCGTCGAGTTTCTTGGGCTTGCAATTGGGCAATTTCTACAAAGGTGAGAAAGCGTTGTCCGTCGGGACGGTAAATTAAGAGGGTATCCGACATCAGTTGAAAGCGAATCCCTAACCGGGGACTCACCCAATTCTCCATTGTTTCAATCATTTCTAAATCGGACGCCGAACGCAGCCAACCGCTGAGTTCATTATCATCTGGGTCATAGAGATAATATTCTTCAATCCCATAACGTTCGTAGAATTTAAACTTTTGAATCATTTCTTTCGGGCGATTTCCCGGAGAAAGGATTTCAAACACCACCTGGGGGGCAATATTGTCCTCATTCCACTGGCGATAGGAACCTCTATCCCCTTTTGGTCTACCGAATACGACCATTGCATCGGGGGCTTGACGAATTTTATTATTCCCTTCCACGGGGTACCATAACAAATCGCCTGCGACAAACACGTCGGGATTATTCGCAAACAATAATTCTAAGTTTTCCTTGATAACAACGATCCAGCGAAACTGTTTCGTATTGTCTGCCATCGGTTGACCGTCGCTGTCAGGATAGATAATCGATTCTGTGGCGATTTGTTGAACCATAGCACGAATCAGGGTTAGGGGTGGATTGCCTTATTGTAACGCCCCTAAAAAAGGCTGCCCTCGCGAGTGAGAACAGCCTCAGTTTGTCCTAATTTTCGATAAGGTTTTAGACGGGTTGAACCACCTTGTAGGGTTTGGTGAGTTTGTCGAGTTGTTGGACTAACAAGCTGAGGAATAGACCAACATCGGTGACGACGCCAACGGATTCCACCGAACCGCGATCGCTCAATTTTGTCACAACGGCCGGGTTAATATCCACACAGACCATCTTCACGCCTGCGGGGGTCATATTGCCGACGCCAATCGAGTGCAGCATGGAAGAGAGCATCAGAATCATATCAGTCCCTTCCAGCAGGCGGGCGTATTCCTCTTGCGCCTTAATTAAGTTCATTTCCGTATCGGGTAGCGGTCCATCGTCGCGGATGGAACCTGCCAGAGAGAAGGGAACGTTATTCTTGACGCATTCGTACATCACGCCGCGCGTCAGCGCACCTTGTTCTACAGCTTTGGCGATACTACCGTAACGGCGAATCAGGTTAATGATTTTGAGGTGGTGGCGATGTCCGCCGCGTACTGGGGTTCCGCGTTTCATATCGACGCCGAGGGAGGTTCCCATCATGGATTGTTCCATGTCGTGAACGGCGATCGCATTTCCTCCGAGTAACGCTTGCACGTATCCTTCGCGGATCAGGTGGGAAAGATGTTCGCCGCCGCCCGTGTGAATGACCACAGGGCCGGCCGTTACCACAACCTTACCGCCTTGGTCGCGGATTTGCCGCAATTCCCAAGCAATTTGTTCGACAACTAATTCTACGCGCCGTTCGCTAGAAACCCCCGCCCCCATGAAGCTGAATTCTTGGGCGTTGCGCTGTTCTCGCGATTCGGCCTTGCGAACGGTACGAATCCCTTGAACGCCGACAATCACCTGTTCGCCTGCTTTTAAGTCGCGCAGCAGCTTGCAGTAGGCGGTAATTTCCCCTTCCATTTGAGAAACAACAATCGCCCCATCCATGCGTTGCTTTTGCACGGGAACCCACTGACAATTAACGCGGACTTCGGTGGGATAAATGGTGGTGACATAGAAGTCATCGGGCGCTACCCCATCTTGGGCGACGGTTTGCAGGTTGGTATCGCAGACTTCTTGCGGCGGTGCAACGGCCCCTAAGTCAATCAACTGAGACATGATTTCTTCCATCACATCCTGGGAAGGGGCAGAAATCTTAATCTCAGTGGTGGAGGTGCTTTGACGCTGTTCGCCGAGTTGGAAGTTTAGGACTTTGAAGCTACCGCCGTTTTCAACCACTAAATCTAAGGCACGATTCAGTAAGCCAGAATCCAGCAAATGACCTTTCATCTGGATGGTACGGCTTTCGATTTGGGTGGTGGCGTGCAGTTCTGGGCGGATGGGTTCGGTGACGCGCAAGGTTAAGCACTTGGATGCGCCTCCGGCTTTGAGGAATTCGGTTAAGGGGGTTTCGATAACGGTAAAGCCGAGTTCGCCGAGTTGTGCTTTTAGGTCGCTGCTGGCTTTGTTGAGGACGATGGTTTGGTTAACATTAACGGCATTGCAGGCAAAGTTAACCGCATCGGGTTCGCCAATCGCAATCCGTTTTTCGGCGGGAACCCGCATTTCAATTAAGCGGTTGGAGTAGGCATCGAAGGCGGGAGGATAGTACAGTAAATAGCCGCCTGTGAGGGGACAGAAGCAGGTGTCGAGGTGATAAAAACGCTCGTCGATGAGTCTTAAGGACAGAACTTCAATATCTAACCATTTGGCAATGTAGGGGTGGGAGTCGAGTTCTGAACGGAAACCATAGGCCGCCCATAACCAACGTCCTTCTCGGTCTAATAAGGCATCGCCTGCCCCTTCAAAGGGAAGATCGCGCGGGAGTTCGTGAACGGTGGACCCTTGGGACTCAAACCAGGCTTTGAAGTGGGGTTCTTCGCCTTGGCGTTCGGGGTGATAAAAACAACTCAGAACGACGTTATCCCCTAATACTAAACCCGCGTTGGCTGTAAACACCATGTCGGGCCAACCTTGAGCCGGTTCGACCAAATCGACGATCGCAATGTCTTTGAGAATATGGTAAAGCTTTTGCCACTGCTCGACGGCGCGATCGCGCGAGGATTTGTGGACGTTTCCCTCCATCCACGGATTAATCACATAATCCACGTCGTAGTGGTCGGGAGGACACATGAGAAAGCGAATGGTTTCAGTCATACTCTAAGTTAATTGCAGATGGGGTAGACGCCTACGAACACGCGACTTGCAGTGGTAGGGGTTGGGGAACGTTGAACTTGACGGCCTTCAGGTACAATTGAGCAATAATTGGGTTACGAATGCTCCTTTTTGTCCCTGCGTTACGAACAAAATTAAGCCCAATTTTTAATCCTATCATTTTAGTGTAAACTTCCCTTGAAGCGTCAAGGTTTCCTCACATTTGCGACCTTAAAAATGGCGGTCATTCAGCCAAGGTGAATGAGTCGTTAATTTTGCCTAAAAATCGGCTTTTTTGGGGGATAGAGTTGGCGAAAAAGCCTTTTAGCTTGGGTTTAGACAACATCCTCTCTTTAGGGGATGTCAATGGAGGGGCGTTTAGGGTTGGATCAAAACTGTTGCTTGGAGGTTAACGATGCCACTCGGAATGCTAGTTGATGGGGAATGGGATACGGAATGGAAAGAAAGGGACGATTCTGGTAAGTTTAACCGGATGCCAACCCAATTTCGCGATCGCGTCACCGCCGATGGTTCTAGTGGCTTTAAGGCAGAACCCGGACGCTATCACCTGTACGTGAGTTTAGCGTGTCCGTGGGCGCATCGAACCTTGATTGTGCGCCAAGTGAAGGGTTTAGATGAGATTGTCTCCCTATCCGTCGTCGATCCGGAAATGGGGGATGATGGCTGGCACTTTTCCGACGGACCAGGATGTATCCCAGATAACATTAATGGGGCGCAGTATCTCCGGGAAGTATATGTGAAGGCGTGCGATCGCTATACGGGTCGCGTCACGGTTCCGATTCTGTGGGATAAACAGAAAGGGACTATTGTCAATAATGAATCTCGCGAAGTGATTCGGATGTTCAATACTCAGTTTGGGGAGTACGCCAAATCTGAGGTTGACCTGTTTCCCGAAGGACTGCAAGACAAAGTAGAAGAAACGATTGATGCCATTTACCAACCGATTAATAATGGCGTTTATCGGTCGGGTTTTGCCTCTACCCAGGAAGCCTATAACGAAGCGGTGACTGAGTTATTCGCCAATTTAGACCGCTGGGAAGGCGTGTTAGCCAAACAGCGCTATCTGTGTGGAAATCAACTCACGGAAGCAGATATCTGTATGTTTACCACCCTATTGCGCTTTGATGCTGTTTATCACGGACATTTTAAGTGCAATATTCGCCGGATTGTCGATTATCCCAACCTCTGGAACTACCTGAAAGATATCTACCAGTTTCCTGGCGTGGCTGAAACTTGCAATCTCGATCACATCAAGCGCCACTATTACAAAAGCCACACCCACATTAACCCAACGCGTATTGTCCCCAAAGGCCCTGAAATCGATTTTAACGAACCGCACGATCGCGATCGGTTTTAATATCGCTATAACCAGCGAAAAGCGCGATTAAGTTCTGCGGTGCCATTGTTCTCATACCAACGACCGTGAGCTACAATCACTTTTTGAGGATTCCAGGCTAACATCTGTTGGAAACATTGACGGGCTTGTTCTTGATTTCCCCAAAAGGTGAATTGTAAGTCGCGGGGAGTTTTGCCATCTGGATCGACATTTCCACCGATAGCCAACATCCAACGGTAATACCAAGGCACTTTTTGGGGTTCAAAATTCTCAATTAAATCGGTGAGAATTAAGGTAGAAGAAGGGCGATGAAAAAAGACCACTTCATCCATAAATCGACTGCCGCGAAAGATGAGTTGATCGAGTTCTGTTACCCATTCCGGCGGGGGTTTGTCTTGTAAGTCGGCTTGGAATTCAACCTCAATCTTTTGTTGTTTAGCGCGTTCTCGCACTCCCGGAGAAGCCCATGCGATCGCATCTGGATAAACCTTAGACCAGGCCCCAATATGAGCATAGTGGATTTTATTAGGGGAAATCAAATGCTTAACTGTACCCAGTGCTTCAATTTGGGGTTGAAGTTCTGGGCTAAGTTCAATGGGGGAATGACACCATAAATCGCCATTATTCAGTCGTACAATCGTCATCCGGGTGGGAAAAGGGATGCGCGTTCCATACATCGCCATGCGTACAATTGGACCGTCTACAATCCAAAGATTCTCTGCAACGGCTTTGAGGGTGTTAATGGGTTCGTAGAGTTTCATGCTTCCCTAGCTTCAGCCTCAAATTGGACTTGGCGATAGATATCTGCGATCGCCATCTCTACCCCCACCGATTCTAAAAGCATCGTTTCGCCCAAGCTATACTCAGATAGCACCCATTTTCCCTGTTCGTTACGCCGAAACACCTCTACACCGGGTTGCGTAGCTTGAACTAACACATATTCTTGGAGAGTGGAAGACTGACGGTATTTGGCAAACTTCTGACCGCGATCGACGGCTTCCGTAGAAGGGGATAAAACCTCAACAATTAGACAGGGATATTGTACCCACTGCGGGTCATTCTCTCGCGGATCGCAAGTGACCACAACGTCAGGATAGAAATACTTACGGTTGGGTTCTACCTGGACTTTCACATCTACAATGTAAACTTCACAGCCGCGATCGCCAAGAGCATCATCAAGAAGCTTAAACAAGTTCCCAGAAATCCGGTTGTGGTTGCGCGTTGCGCCACTCATCGCCACAACTTCCCCATCCCAATACTCATAGCGTTCCTCCTGGGTGGCTTCCCAGGCGAGATATTCTTCTACACTCATCCGGAAATCAGGTAAAGCTATCATAGCTGCGATCGCGGTTAGTTTTTTCTAAGATAGCGAAAAGTGCGATCGCCCTCTCACTCCTCCAGAGACGCAAGTCGTGTAGGTTGGGTTGAGGTACGAAACCCAACAGCAGCCAGCATAGGACTTTCAGCATTAAGTGTCAGTCAATCAGCATTTTCAGACAGACTTGGCTAACTTGATTAGACTCTTGAATCTCTAAATGCATACAACTTTTTAAAATATCGATGAGTTTGCCCCCTTTATAAACTTGACGAACAACTCCTCTAATGGGTTGTTGATAATAATCATAAAATTTCTTACTTAAAACAGAAATTTCTACCCATTCCTGAACGCGATCGCCTGTTAATTCCTTAAGAATCTCTGTAATTGTTTTCACCAAATCATCCACCGATTCAATTTTGGATTCTAAAACAGGTTTATATTCTTTCTTGGGAGAAACTTGAGTCGGTCTATTCCGCTCATCTTTAGCAGATAAAGTTGATAACCAGTCCACATCATATTCTGAAACTTGGGGAGGTGGAGAAAACTGCACTTCTTTTGCGTTCTCAAGCTTGAGCATTCTGTATAATCGCCCATCAACTTTCCAAGCTCGCTTAATTCTATACTGAGTTGTAAAGTCTTGGGAAACTTGCCAGCCTGGAAATACAGCCGAAAAAAAGGCAATATAAAAATTGTGAGGAATGAGAGTATTATAAAGAGAAAAAGATTGATTGATTTGCAGAAAATGCTTAAAGCCATTTTCATAACCTAAACATTTAGCAACTGTATCGGGTGAGATGCCATGTTTTTTCTTAAAAAGATGGGAAACTCTAATCCCGCTAACCCAGGGCGTAATTTTTCCTTGAGTTTCTGCTACTAGAATATTTTCTATCTCTTTGAGAAACTGAGGAACTGAAAAAGGTGAACGAGAATTTTGCTTAGACTCATCCATTAGACTAATTTGCACCAGGTTAATAGCGTAGATAGACAATAGCTACACAGGCATTAGTCTAAATTCCTTGATTGCAGGCGTAGGATATTTAAATTCAGTTTTTCAAGCGGGTGGAGTCGATCTTATCCCACGGCGACTTTGTTGCAAGTAAGGCGTGTAATTTTTCGTTACGGGCAGGAGACAGATTTAATAATGCCTCAAATTCTTGAAACTTCGCTTCATCTAGCGCAAAAAAACTTTGGTTAAGCAGAACGTCCTGGGATTTTTGGTAAGCGGATGAGTGCATACAGCTACCTCTGCCAGAAGAATCCTTGACATACTTCTCTAAGGTAAAAGGTTGTATATACAACGTCAACACGCGACCCTAAAAAAGTGCGATCGCCCTTTGCCAACATTGGGAGAGCGATCGCACTTCAAAAAATCGCTTAAACTTAAACGCTTGCTAAAATAGCCTCGCGCTGCTGCGAAGAGGTCGCGGCTTCGTTCGGTTCCGTACAATAGACTTCGCACGCATTATTTGGACTTTCAATCAGCTTCACCTTATGCAGTTTCGCCCCTGTTTCCCGGATCGGCTGTTGCAGCAACTCGCGAATATGGACTGCAATATTTTCAGCCGTGGGCACAACCTCTGCAAAGTAAGGAATATCTTTATTTAAAAACGTATGATCGAACGGTTCAACCACATGCTCGTCAATCGCCTTTTGTACCGCCGCTAAATCCGCAATCATCCCAGTGCGGGGGTCAATTTGTCCTTTAACCGTCACTTCCAAATGATAGTTGTGGCCGTGACCGTGAGGGCGGGCGCATTTTCCGTAGATTTCGCAGTTTTCTTCAAAACTCAAGTCTGGACGGGCCAGCCGATGCGCTGCACTAAAATGAGTGCTAATCGTGAGATAAGCTTCCATTCCTTCTCCTAGATAATCAGCCCAAAGTTCGGGGTGTTCGTACAACTGAATGCGGACAAGCGGTAGGTGGGGAGACAAGCGTTTCCAAATGGCTTGAGCGATATGTTCTGTCGTCGGTAAAGTTTGCTGAAACTCTGGCCAAGCCTCATTGAGGAAAGAGAAGTCTAATTGACTAGTGACTTCACTTTTAATCACGTGCTTGACTTCTGACAGATTCAACACCATGCCATACTCATCAAGCTCTCCTTCCATGTAGACGAACAAGACGTAGTTATGACCGTGACCGGGAGAACGGCTCGTTGGGCCGAATTTTTGCTGATTTTCTGCCTCGCTGAGTTCCGGCAGCCAATAGCGATGGCTTGCAGAAAACTGAGCGCGACGGGTAATAATACATTTCATAGAGAACCGGGGGTGATTGTGTAAAGTTCCGTAAACCTACACTAATCCCAGAATAAACGAAATAGGTTTTTGTTGCATGAATCCGATCTAGGACAGCGGTTCTAAAGGCTCAATGGGCGGGCCGTTCAGCACTTGTCCGCTGGTAGAATAGCGTCCCCCGTGGCAGGGACAGTCCCAGCTTTTTTCGGCGATGTTCCATTCCACAATGCAACCAAGGTGAGTGCAAACGGCAGAGAGCGTCTGAATGTTGCCTTCCGGATCGCGATAAGCGGCGACTTGTTTGCCCTCAATATCTAAAATTTTGCCTTCATCAAAGGCAACTTGGGATAATTGATGAGCATCGGCTTTAAATCGGTCTGCAATAAAGCGGGTGGCAACATCCACATTATGGGCAATAAATTGCTGGGCAGAAGCCAGGGGTTTGATGCGGTTGGCGTCGTATAGTTGCGTCCAAGGGTTCTTGCGGCCCAGAATTTGATCGGCAATGAGCATGGCGGCTAGGGTGCCAAAGGTCATACCGTTGCCAGAAAAGCCGGTGGCGAGATAAAGCTGAGAGTTGATCGGACTTTGACCGATAAATGGTAAGCCATCGATGGGTTCGTAGAGTTGGGCCGACCAGCGATAATCAATGGAAGCCACATCATAGCGCGATCGCGCATAGGCTTCTAAACGCTGATAAGGTTCCTCTGTATCAGCCATTTCCCCCGTTCTATGGTCTGCGCCGCCAATAATCGCCAGTTCTCCAGAGGCGTCCGTATAAGTGCGCGTATAGTGGTAGGGTTCAGCCGTATCCCAAAATAAACCTTGGGGTAGAGGAGAATTTAAGCGAACGCCCAGGACATAAGAACGGTAGGGAGAAACTTTGGTCGCAAAAATAGCGAGTTCGGATAAGCGCTTGAGGTCGTGAATGGGGGTATGGGTGGCGAGGACAACATAGCGAGCGTTAACGGTATTGAGTTGCGTATAAACTCGCGCATTGTCTGAGTTAAAAGCCACATCTAGAACGCGGGTATTTTCAAAAATTTGTCCTCCCAACCGCACAAACGCTTTGGCTAATCCATTGACGTACTTTGTGGCGTGAAATTGAGCTTGTTCGGGGAAGATAATCCCAGCTTTTACGGGAAAGGGTAAAGGAACTTCTGAGGTGAGCGTGGCGCGAACGCCTAATTGATGGGCCGCTTCGACTTCGGCTTCTAACGTGCTTAAGTCTTCTTCTGACTCGCTGTAGAGGTATCCAGGCAGGCGTTGAAAATCGCAGTCGATTTGCTCTTCTACCACTAAGTCAGCAATTCGTTCAATGGCGCTGCGGTGAGAGGCGGCGACCAGTTGAGCGACATCTTCTTCAAAGTCTGAAAGCAGGGTTTTGTAGCGGGTATCGAGGACTTCTGTGAGATGAGCAGTGGTGTAACCGGTCACTCCAGAGCCTAGGGTTGAAGCTTCCAGCAAGGCGACTTTAACGCCCGAACGTTGCAGGAGTAAAGCTGTTGTTAACCCTGTAATTCCACCTCCGACAATTGCGACATCGACCGTAATATCTTGTTGAAGTTGGGGGTAGTTGATATCGGGTTGAGAATCTCGCCAAAACGAGGTTGATACCTGAGTGTGACTCATGAATGTTGAAGGTCCTTAACAACAAGCCTATGCGATCGCAAGGTATCGTTTTTAGGACTCTTCATACATCTGCTGTGAGGCGCATTTCTGCTGAAGATGGGTTGTTTTTGGCTTAAATTGACACCCATCTTCAGGAAGAGTTAAACCGCAACCCTTTGTGGATGCTCGATTTTGGTTCCTAAGATTTTTAGAAACTCTGCTAACCACTGGGGATGGGCCGGCCAAGCGGGTGCAGTCACTAAGTTACCATCGACAATTGCGGCATCAACGGCAATTTGCTGATAGTGTCCCCCGGCGCTGGTGACATCCGGGCCGCAGGCGGGGTAAGCCGTACAGCGTTTTCCGTTTAAAACTCCAGCCGCCGCTAGCACTTGCAAACCATGACACACCGCCGCAATGGGTTTGTTTGTCTCAGCGAAGTGACGGGTTATCTCTAAAACGCGAGCATTGAGGCGAATGTATTCCGGCGCTCGTCCCCCAGGAATAACTAAAGCATCATACTCTTGAGCGACGACATCGGTAAAGGTTGCATTTAAAGTAAAATTGTGACCTGGCTTTTCACTATAAGTTTGGTCGCCCTCAAAGTCATGGATGGCTGTCCGAACTGTGTCTCCCGCTTGTTTGTCGGGACAAACGGCATGAACGGTATGGCCCACCATTTGTAATGCCTGGAAAGGAACCATAACTTCATAATCTTCAACAAAATCACCCACCAACATTAAAATCTTCTTCCCGGTCATTTCTCGTGCTTCCTTAATTCAATGGATTTCAGAAGATTGTTCTGATTTTGGCTCATCGAGTGGCCAAAAGGCGATCGCTGTTTCCTATTCTTGTCACCCTTGTATGTTTTTTTATTAACTTTGTAACCTAACTTATTAAAATGCAAGACAAGTTTAATGATTGTGCTAGGGTAGAAACACAGTTTTGAAAAACTGAATCATTTGAGACTACAAATTTTTATAAAAACACTTTAATATTTTATCAATGCTTGACAATGAACGCTTTGCCTTTTGACTTTTATCGCTTATTCAACGATTTAGCCGTTAAGTCTCCTTGGACTCTTCCCGTAGGAACGCAATTTTCTAGCGATCGCGAAGCTTTTGTGAGTGCGTTAAATGTTTGCAAGCAACTTCCCGGAATTTGTTTAAATTTAAACAAAAATCGAGAAATTTTAGCAATTAGTGACTTTGGCGCTCATTATTTAGGTTATGAAGCTTCAGAATTAGTGGGAAAATCGATTGATGTCCTTGTAGCCGCCGCCGATCTTGACACTTATCACCAAAAACTCGATTTATTAGAAAGGAAGCAAACAGCCGTTCAAGATTGGATTGGACAGCAAGTTTGCAAAGATGGCAAGCCAATTTTAGTCAAGATTAGTGGCAGTCTTATTACTTATTCTGAAGCTTTAAAGACGCTTTTTTTAATTTGCCAAGATATCGATCTCTATCTTAATCCCTTAAATCTAGAGGAAAGGTTAGACGCCAAAACTCAAATTGGAAATAGAACCCTGTTATTCAGCGATGAAATTCAGCTCAGAGACGAGCAACTGAAACAGGACAATCATAAACGCCAAAATCATGAAGTTTTACTCTCTCAACAAGCCGCACAACTTGCAGATTCTCAACTTGCTTTGATCAACCAAATGAGTATTCTTCAGTCTATTCTAGACAGTATTGGTGATGGCGTGATTGTCGTGGATCGTCAAGGACGATTTCTGCTGTTTAATCCAGCAGCTCGGCAAATGATGGCTCAGGGATCAGTCTACAAAACAATCGCTGAATGGACAACCGATTATGAATGCTATTACTCGAATGGAATTACGCGCTATACTTGCGAAACTTTGCCTTTAACTCGTGCAGCTCAAGGAGAAGAAATTGAGCGAGAAGAAATTTACCTGCGCCATCGTCATTCTAGCCAAGAACTGTGGTTAAGCGTGAGTGCTAGACCCATTCGCAATGCTCAAGAGGATATTCGCGGCGGGGTTGCGGTTTTACATAATATTACCGAACGCAAGCAGGCAGAAATTGCATTGCAACAGCTTTTTCAACGCGAACGACTCCTCGGTTTATTAACGCGCAATCTCCATCGTTCTTTAGAGCTTCAGGATCTGCTCAAGAATATTGTCGATGAAATTCGGCAATTGCTCAACTGCGATCGCGCTTTAATTTACCGCTTTCAACCCTCCGGTAAGGATGCGTTGATTGTGGAGGAGTCTCTCAATACTCACGCTTCCTATCTTCCCTTGCGCGATTGGAAAGTTCGCCATCTCTCTTTTACTGAACCTCCCCTAATTGAGCAGTTTTGTCAAGGTCGGCTTTTGGCGTGCGACGATATCCAAACTGCAAACCTTCACAAGGCAGATATTGAATTACTCAAGGCGGTGGGTGTTAAATCTCTGTTGGTGGTTCCCATTTTGCAAGCCGAAAAACTTTGGGGACTGCTGGTGATGCATCAATGCAATCAAATGCGACAATGGCAACCGATTGAAGTTGATTTGATGGAACAGTTGGCGACTCAAATTAATCTAGCCATTCAACAAGCAGAACTTTATTATCAACTGGCACAAGCCAATGCTGAATTACAAACCCTAGCCTCTATTGATGGACTTACGCAAATTGCTAACCGTCGCCGCTTTGATGAATATCTCACCCAGGAATGGCGACGCTTGAGTAGAGAAAAAGCGCCTTTATCTTTAATTATTTGCGATATTGATTACTTTAAAGCTTATAACGATACCTACGGACATCAAGCCGGAGATGCCTGTTTAAAACAGGTGGCTTCTACCATTCGTTCTGTGGTTAAACGTCCGGCGGATTTAGTGGCACGATATGGGGGGGAAGAATTTGCTGTTATTTTACCCAATACGTCCTTAGATGGGGCCGTATTACTCGCAGAAAGTATTCGCTATCAAGTCAAAACGTTGCGAATTAAGCATCGCAGTTCGGCAATTAATCAGTATATCACGTTGAGTTTGGGGGTTGCCTCGCTCACGCCGAGTATGAAGGCGACTCCATCTCAATTAATTGCCATTGCGGATAATAAACTTTATGAGGCTAAGAATTTAGGGCGCGATCGCGTTGTGATTCAATCTTATGTATAATTGGGATTAGGGTTGATCTATTTAAGCTAAGTTAAATTCTTGCAGTGCTGGTAAAAAGTTATGATTTTCATGACTGGGACGACTCAGTTTAATTAAGGCGAAACGCTGCACGGGAGTTAGATTTTCCCAAGCCTTTAGAGTCATTTCTCGGTTGAGTTCTTGAGTTTTTTCTTGTACCTGTTGGGGAATTTCCGTAGCATTTAACCAGGCAGGATGCGTTTCGATGGGTAATTCCGAGGCGGGTTGTCCAGTTCGTTCTTGGACGAGGTTTTGTAAGAATTTCCGATAGGCAAGAATTTCTTCAGGACTTTCGCACGGTTGGTCTACTAAAGCTTGTCTTTCTGTGGGGTTAAATTGATGCCATTGATTGAGTTTAAGTTTAATTCCACAAGTGTCTAGTTTGAGACGAACTTGCATGGGAATGCATCTTAAGGATTCTACAAAATCAGCTTCAAATTGAAAGAATTGACTCATTTTTGCGATCGCGATTTGGGGCAGTTTTTAGGGTCGATCTTTGATTCGGGAAAGCCGAATTAAAAGATAGCTAATGGAAAGGGCTAAAATGGTGAGAGCAAGTGCAATTAGGTCTATGGCTTGCTTTTTTTCAAGATCGAAAATAATCACTTTTCGGGCAACAGCAATCAAGGAAGTGACAATCACTAATTCGACATGAATGACGTTGCGCTGGAGATAAGCAGTGATATTTTCTAGTAATTCTAAAGCAATGAGAACATTTAAGAATAAACCAAAAATCTCAAATAGGGTGCGATTAAAAAAGCCAGTAGGAGGGGAAAAGACTTGCTGAACTAAGAAGCTAACCAGATCGAATAGAGAAACGAAAATAATCCCTATCATCAATAGGGAAAGTATTTTACTGACCAGAACTTCAAGGCGATGAATGAATTTGAGAAAATGCTCGTTATCCGGATCGGAGATTGTGAGATTCCGGATAAATTTTTTGAACCACCGCATTAATAGATCGCCCCACCTTGAAGACGGTTTTTACAATTGCGCTGGCTTGTTGGCGGCTGGGGATCGTTTAGCCTGAGTTGCGATCGCATCCCCTCACCAAGCCCCGATCGCAAACTTCAACCCGTGGCGAACTGTCCCTCCTCGCCCGCCAGGATAGGGGCGTTAGAGACGTTCAAGCTTGATTTAGGCTTGCTATCGGTCTATCCAGCTTGTGCTACCGATCGAGAACCTCAGCCCCTCCCTAATGTTTAGCGATTAGTGAAGGAGAGCCTACAGTCCCCATTTCTACAAATTCAGATTTAACTTTGCTCAATTGTACAGCACAAGCTTTCAGTTCAGGCTGGCTGGAATCGGGACAACATTCAGAATGCGTTAGGGCATTAGCTTCAGCATTTTCCGCCCACAAACTGCCCCAGTGCATGGGGACAAACACCGTTCCTGGCGCGATCGCTTTTGTCACCTTCACCGCAAACCGCGACTTCCCGCGCCGACTTTGAACATCGACCCAATCATTTTCCACCACCCCCAACTTCAACGCATCGCGGGGATGAATCTCAATAAACGGTTGGGGATACATTTGCTGAATCTTCTCAATTCTCCCCGTCCGGGTTTGGGTGTGCCAATGCCCGTAGAGGCGTCCGGTGGTGAGAACCAGGGGATAATCGGGATCGGGGGGTTCGGCCAACCCTCGCGAATGATAGGCCCCAAACCGGGCGCGTCCGTCTGGGGTTGGGAAGCGGAAATGGGTGTAGAGGCGTTTATTGGGTTCTCGGTTGGGTTGGGGGTCGAAATGCTTTTCCAGGCTACCGTAGGGCCATTGGATCGGGCCATCGGCGAGGAGTGCGTGGCTTAAGCCAGACATATCGCAAACCCGTCCTTGGGTGATCTGCACGTATTCCGCGTAAACTGCGGCTGAATTTGGGTAGATAAAGCGATCGCCAAAACCCAAACGGCGGGCCACCTCTGCAAAAATCTCCCAGTCCGGCTTCGCCTCGCCCTTGGGCGGTCTAAACGCCTGACAGAGGGTGACAACCCGTTCGGAGTTGGTCATTGTCCCCGTTTTCTCGCCCCATTGGGCGGCGGGTAACAAGACATGGGCAAATTCGGTGGTTTCCGTGGGATAGTAGGCATCTTGAACGATCGTAAAGGGCGATCGCGCCAACGCGGCCTTAGCCCGTTCGAGATCCGGCAAACTCACCACCGGATTAGTCGCAACCACCCACAGCAGCCCAATTCCGCCCGTTTCCAGCGCCTGCACCATTTCCCCGGCGGTGTATCCCGGTTGCGGCGAGATTTGACCCGAAGGTAGACCCCAAAAGGCTTCTACCTCCGCCCGATGCACCGGATTCTTTACCGATCGATACCCCGGTAACAGGCTAGATAACCCGCCCGACTCGCGTCCCCCCATTGCGTTCGGCTGTCCGGTGAGGGAAAACGGCCCGCATCCAGGTTTGCCAATGGTTCCCGTCATCAGGTGCAGATTAATTAGCGATCGCACCTTCGCCGTCCCTTCCGAAGACTGATTCATCCCCATTGACCACAGGGAAATCGTCTTTTCCGACTCCGCCCAATAGCGGGCCACCTCTTCCAAGGAGTCTAGGGGAATATCGCAGCGCTGCGCCACCCGTTCCGGCGTATACTCGCTAATTAACTGGGCAAATTCGGGAAAATGACTCGTACACTCATCAATAAACGGGGCGTGAATGGCCCCCCACTGCATTAATAGGTAAGCAATGCCATTCAGGAGGTCAATATCCGTACCCGGTTTAATCGCGAGGTGCAAATCTGCTGCTTCCGCCGTCGCCGTTCGGCGCGGATCGACCACCACCATTTTGACGCGGGGGTTGCGCTTGTGATACTTTCGCAGGCGATTAAAGGCGATCGGATGACATTCGGCGGCATTGGTACCAATTAAGAAGGCAAAATCGGTTTGTTCCAAATCCTCATAACAGCAAGGCGGCCCATCAGAACCCAAACTTTGTTGATAGCCAACCACCGCCGAAGACATGCACAGGCGCGAATTGGAGTCAAAGTTATTGGTTTTTAGAAACCCCTTGAGTAACTTTTGGGCGATGTAATAGTCTTCCGTTTGCAGTTGACCGGAACCATACATGCAGATTCCCTGGGGACCGAGTTGTTGCTGCACCACTTGCAGGCGAGTCACGATTAAATCTAACGCTTCATCCCAACTGGCGCGACGAAACGGTCGATCCAGCGATTCGCGGATCATCGGATGGAAGAGTCGATCCTTATCTAAAGATTCTGCAATGGTTGCCCCTTTAACACAGACCATTCCCTGGCTAGAAGGGTGGCTGCGATCGCCTCTGACTTGCCAGATGGGGTTCCCTAGATCGTCTCGTTTCGTCGCTTTTCCCCGTTGGGCGGGGGGTAGCACCTCTAAACCGCACCCAACTCCACAGTATGGACAAAGCGTTTTAGTGATATCGTTCATCTTGAGTCAAAAGTCATAGGTCATTTGTCAGGGCAATCCCAAAACAAATCAAATCCTGCCTAAATAAGGCTTAAGCCGCATCATCGTGAGCATAGCGATGATACAAGAAATCTAAAGCGTAGTTCCGCAGATCGTAGTAAGTCGGATCTTCCATAATTTGGGCGCGGTTGCGGGGACGGGAGAAGGGAATGTTTAGCACTTCTCCAATGGTTGCGGCTGGCCCGTTGGTCATCATCACCAAGCGATCGGCTAAGAACAGCGCCTCATCAATATCGTGGGTAATCATTAACACGGTGACTTGATGGCGTCGCCAGATGTCTAGGAGTTCTTCTTGCAAGTCTTCCCGCGTCAGGGGGTCTAGGGCCCCAAAGGGTTCGTCAAGGATTAACACCTGGGGACAAATGGCTAAGGCGCGCGCGATCGCCACCCGCTGTTTCATCCCGCCAGAGAGTTGGGTGGGCTTCTTATCAGCGGCTTCCTCTAAGCCCACTAGGGCGAGGTGTTCGCGGACAATTTCAATTTTCTCTTTTTTGGATTTGTGGGGGAAAACCGATTTCACCGCTAAATAGATATTTTCAAACGCGGTTTTCCAGGGGAGTAAGGAGTAGTTTTGAAACACCACCATCCGATCGGGCCCCGGTTGGGTAACAACGCCTGTGGGGAGGCGGACTTCTCCGGTGGTGGGTTGAGTAAACCCGCCGACCATATTCAGCAAGGTGGACTTTCCGCAACCGGAGTGACCGATCAAACAGATAAATTCCCCTTCACTGACCGTTAAATTGACGTTTTCCAAAACGGTGTAGGGTCCAGTTGGCGTGGGATACACCTTAGACAGGTTATCGAGGACTAAAAACGGTTTCGCTTCTGGAGTGGGGTTAGAAACGATTGGGGGGTTGACGAGGATGTTGCTATTAACCATCTGTTTGACTAAAACCAGGACTAAAATTAGGCAATTTTCCGCAGGCTAGGCGAAGGGGTCGGGGTGTCATCGTTCGCCAGCATAATTTCTTGAATTTGAATGTCGCGCTTGATCGCCACTTGGCTGAGATAGCCGATGGGATCGTCGGGGTTAAAGACTTCGCCATCCCATAATTGAATGGGAGCGCGATCGCGTTCTGTATCTAAGAAGCCTAAACTTCTCGCCGCTTCGCTAAACACATCGATTTTGCAAACGCGTTCAATAATTTCTACCCAGTTTTTCGGGAAAGGCGTAATTCCCCAACGCGCCATCTGTGCCATCACCCACAACATTTGCGTCCGGTCGGGGCAGTTGGTACGATCGACGTAAAATTGATTGTAATCTAGCAGTTGAACGGGTTCCCCGGTGCCTTTGTTGTAAGGATCGAGCAAGCCGGGACGGGTATATTCCGGGGCGGAACCCACGTATTCCGGGCGACAGATCAGTTGCAGAATTTCTTCGCGGTTGCGGCGATCGTCGCAATACTCGCAAGCTTCTAATAACGCTGTCACCAACGCTAGATGAGTTTGGGGATACTGATTCGCCCAGGCTTCGCGCACGCCTAACACTTTCTCAATATGTCCCGCCCACAGGTCTAGATCGGTGGCCATCACCACCCCTAAACCTTCATACACGGCCCGCGAATTCCAAGGTTCGCCCACGCAATAGCCGTCAATATTTCCGGCCTTCAGGTTCGAGACCATTTGCGGCGGAGGAATTACGGTGAGGTTGATATCCCAATCTGGATCGATGCCATGACTAGCAAACCAGTAGCGCAATAACAGGTTGTGCATGGAGGTGGGATGCACCATGCCAAAGGTATGCACTTTATCGGAATCGGCCAGCATGGAGCGTTTAAAATCTTCTAAGCTGCGGATTCCCTGGTCATACAGTTGCTTGCTCCAGGTGATGGCGTTACCATTGCGCGACAGGGTAAGGGCTGTGACGATGGGAACTGAAGGTTGATTCTCCATGCCCAAGGTCATCGCCAGGGGCATTCCGGCTAGCATTTGGGCCGCGTCTAACTGTCCTGATGCCATATCGCTAGCCAGCGCCCGCCAGCCCGGTTTGCGAACCAGGTTGACTTCTTCTAAGCCGTGACGGGCAAAAATGCCTTTTTCTTTGGCGACGACTAAGGGGGCGCAGTCGGTGAGGGGAATAAAGCCGATATCGAGGTTGACTTTCTCTAAGCCGTTGCGACCGATCGCGATCGGCTGCTTGGCTTTGGTGCGCTTCGCCCGTTTTTGCTGGTTGAGGAAATACAGCATTTCGTTCCGCAGGGCGTAGTAACTGGGATGGTTAACCACATCGAGGCGCTGGCGGGGACGGGGAATAGGAACGTCCAAAATCTGACCGATATGGGCCGCCGGGCCATTGGTGAGCATGACGATCCGGTCAGATAATAGCAGGGCTTCGTCTACATCGTGCGTCACCATCACGCAGGTGACTTCGTTTTCTTGGCAAATTTTCATTAACTGCTCTTGCAGACTGCCCCGCGTCAGGGCATCTAGGGCCCCAAAGGGTTCGTCTAGCAAAAGAAGTTTGGGACGAATGGCGAGGGCGCGGGCGATCGCCACCCGTTGTTTCATCCCTCCAGACAGTTGGGCCGGCCGCTTGTGAGCCGCATGGCGCAAGCCCACAATATCAATATGATGCTCAACAATGCCTTTACGCTCGCCTTTGGGTAGGTGCCGCATAACGCGATCGACGGCGAGGGCGATATTCTCGCGAACGGTTTTCCAAGGCAGCAAGGAATAGTTTTGAAACACGACCATCCGATCGGGCCCTGGTTTTTGGACTTCTCGCCCTTCTAAGATGACGCCGCCAGTGGTGGGTCGATCTAAGCCCGCAATGATGTTCAAAAGAGTGGATTTGCCGCAACCGGAGTGACCGATCAAGGAGATAAATTCCCCTTTATTAATCTTGAGTTCGATATTTTTGAGGGCGATATAACTTTCCCCGTTGGGTAAGGGAAAAATGCGATCGATATGGTCAACTTCTACAAAAGCACTCATGGCAATGTTTGGGAAATGAGGAATTAAGCAATCTGGAACAGTCTCTATTTCGCTTCTTCAGGGACGACTTTGGAGGCGACAAATCCCATCAGGCGATCGAGGAGTAAACCGACAATTCCGACGTAAATCAAAGCGAGGATAATTTCGCTGATTTGCGAGCTATTCCAGGCATCCCAAATAAAGAAGCCGATGCCCACGCCCCCCACTAACATTTCTGCGGCAATAATTGCCAGCCACGATAAACCAATCCCAATCCGCAATCCGGTAAAGATGTAAGGAACGGTTGCCGGAAACAGAATGTTAAAGAAGTAATCTCGCTTTGACAGTTGTAAAACGCGAGCCACGTTGCGATAGTCTTGGGGAATTTGTTGAACGCCGACGGTGGTGTTAATTAAGATCGGCCAAATGGAGGTAATGAAGATGACGAAAATGGCGCTGGGTTCGCTATCGCGGAAAGCGGCTAGGGAAATGGGCAACCAAGCCAGGGGCGGAACGGTTCTTAAGACTTGGAAAATGGGATCGACGGCATCGTAAACAAAGCGGTTGGTTCCAATAAGAATGCCTAATGCAATTCCGACCACTGCCGATAGGGTGAAGCCCACTGCAACCCGTCGCAGGCTAGCAAAGATTTGCAGGGCCATCCCTTTATCGGTACCGCCGCGATCGAAAAAGGGATCGATAATTAAGTCCCAGGTTTCTTGGACGGTTTGGATGGGCGTAGGCAAGTTGGCGTCAGGGCTAGAGCAGAGAATTTGCCAAATGACCAGAAAGATAGCGATCGCGATCGCGGGGCGGATGACTTTTTGCGATCGTTTCTGCAAAAAGGCGATCGCGGCATTGGGAGTCATCTTGGGGGAGGGGCGAGAAACACTTGCACTCATGAATCGGTTATCCTTTTGGTGTAAGCCTTGAGCAATTGATATCGAGCATTGGTCAACTCACTCGACCAATGCTTTCTTGTCGGCCGAACTAGATATTGACTTTCTTAATTTCCAACCGTCTGAGATAAGCCTCTGGGTTTTCCGGATCGAAGGTGACGCCATCAAAGAAAGTTTCGACACCGCGAGAGGGGCTAGAGGGAATTTGTGCCGTCGGAACGCCCATTGTCTGTGCGGCTTCCCGCCACAAGTCTTCGCGGTTTACCTTGTCAATAATGGCTTGCATATCCGTATCCGGCTTGAGATAGCCCCAACGAATGTTCTCGGTTAAGAACCACAGGTCATGGCTCTTATAGGGGTAAGAAGCATTATCTTTCCAATACTTCATCACCAAGGAATTGCTGAAATCTTCGACCCGCCCGGTTCCGTAATCGTATTTCCCAAGGGAGCGGTCGATAATATCATCGAAAGGAACTCTAAACCATTCCCGCTTCGCCAAGATTTGGCACATTTCTTCCTTATTCTCGGCTTGGTCGCACCACTGTTGCGCCTCCATCACGGCCATCAATAGCGCTTTTGCTGCTTTCGGGTGGCTGTCTACCCAATCTGCTCGCATTGCAAAGGCTTTTTCGGGGTGATCTTTCCACAATTCGCCCGTGGTTGCGGCCATAAACCCAATCCCTTGGTTTACGGTTTGCAACGGCCAGGGTTCTCCCACGCAGAAGGCTTCCATGTTGTTCACCTTCACGTTAGCCACCATTTGCGGTGGCGGTACCACAATCGTAGAAACATCGGTATCGGGGTTAATGCCCGCCGCCGCCATCCAGTAGCGAATCCACATATCATGGGTACCGCCGGGGAAAGTCATAGCAGCTTTTAGATCGTTTCTGCCATTGGCTTTTTCTCTAGCAAAACCATCTTTGAGGGCTTTAGCATCAATGCCTACCCCTAAATCCTTATAGTTATTTGAAAGTTGAATGCCCTGACCGTTGTAATTTAACCGCGCCAAGATATACATGGGGACGGGTTGCTGAGTCACTGTCCCTAAAGCCATCAGGTAAGGCATGGGGGTGAGAATATGCGCCCCATCAATGCCACCCCCTGTAGAACCGAGTTCTAGGTTATCGCGGGTTGTGCCCCAGGAAGCCTGCTTCAGCACTTCCACATCAGGCATCCCATACTTGGCAAACATCCCTTTTTCTCTAGCAATGATCAAAGGGGCAGCATCTGTCAGAGCAATAAATCCTAGCTTTGCTCCAGTGACTTCTGGGCTATCTGCGGGGTTAACGTTGGCAGCAGGTACGGTTCCGGCGGTTGTGGTGTTGTTATTGCTGCCGGAGGTACAGCCGTGGATCAGGAGGGTGCTAGCGGTGGCGGTGGCGGCGGTGAACAGAAATTTGCGTCGAGAAAAGTTACTCATGGTTGCACTCTTGAGGTGAGGGTGTAAAAAAGCGCAATCGGAAGTTGTGCCGTTGCAGACAACGGTACAAAATGGGCTTGCGAATCACAAAAAAGGTGAGGTTGGGCAGAGTCGCCCAAGCTGGGGTTTAAGCGCCTACCTTCGGCGTTGCCCCAAAGCGTTCGATTAACAAGTTACGTAAAATGGGCTTAAGGTCTTCGCAGGGAATGCCTTTTTGCACGCATTGACCGAGGTGAGCATCTTTGCCAACTTTGCCGCCCATGTATAAATCTACGCCTTCTAGGGTTTTGCCCTCTTTGCGGGTTTTGGTTCCCATTAAGCCAATATCGGCAACTTGGGGTTGTCCGCAAGAGTTGGGGCATCCCGTCCAGTGAATGCGAACGGACTGGGGAACACAGAGTTCGGCTTCGAGTTCGCGAATCATTGCCAAAGCGCGATTTTTGGTTTCAATCAGGGCAAAGTTGCAAAACTGAGAACCCGTACAGGAAACGAGGGCGCGGCTTAGGGGTTCGGGCTGAGTCGAGAATTTTTGCAGTAGCGGTTCTGCGAGGAAGGTTTCCAAGCGAGAATCGGGAATCTGCGGGATGATAATATTTTGTTCGACAGTTAAGCGGATTTCGCCGCTACCATACACCTCGGCGACTCTGGCTAAATCGAAGAGGTCTGTGGCAAATAAGCGACCGACGGGAACGTGCAAGCCGACGTAATGATATCCCTCTTGCTTTTGGGGGTAAACGCCAATGTGGTCGCGTTTTTCCCAGTCAATTTCGTCTTTGGGGGCGGCTGTTTGTAAGGGATAGCTGAGTTTTTGGTCTACTTCGCTGCGGAATTTTTCGATTCCCCATTCATCAATCAGCCACATGAGACGGGCTTTTTGGCGGTTGGCTCTTAAGCCGCAGTCGCGGTAAATTTCGAGGACAACTCGGCAGAGTTCGACGACTTGGTGCGCTTCTACCCAGGCGTTGAGAGGAATGGCCGCTTCGCAACGTTTCCCGGAGAAAAAGCCCCCTACAATCACGTTGAAGCCAAGGGTGCCCTCTTTATAGGCGGGGAGGAAGGCGAGGTCGTTAATTTCGGCGTGGACGGAGTTGTCGCGCCCTCCGGCGATCGCAATGTTGAATTTGCGCGGTAAATTGGTAAACTCTGGGTTGCCTTGACCGGAGTTGGTAATCGTGTCTTGGACGGCTTGCACCAATTCCCGCGTGTCAATCAACTCGTCGCGGTCAATACCAGCAACGGGCGATCCGGTAATGTTTCGCACGTTGTCCATCCCGGACTGGACGGAGGTTAAGCCGACTTGTTCAAACCGATTGAAGATGTCGGGAATATCTTCAATCCGAATTCCGCGTAGTTGCAGGTTTTGTCTTGTGGTAATATCAGCGTTACCATCTTCGCCGTACCGTTGGACAATTTCTGCTAGCACTCGCATCTGTTGGGAGGTGAGAATGCCGTTGGGAATTCGCATCCGTAACATGAATTTGCCGGGAGTGACGGGACGGAAGAACACGCCAAGCCACTTAAGGCGATGGTCGCGATCGGTTTCATCCATCGCTTCCCAACCCATCCGCGCAAATTGTTCGATTTCGGACTTGACGGCGAGTCCGTCTTTTTCGGCTTTGAATTTCTCAAACTTGTTGAGGGTACTCGGTTTCGCGGTGGTCGTTGTCATAAGCTTCCCGCTCTCAATACTGCATGGGGGATAACGCGCTGCATTAGCCCTACCGAATGAAGGTCTAACTAGAGGAATGGACTGAGAAAAAAGAGCGCTTGAGAATTGAGCGGTCTAAGGTCTTGAGGGCAGATTGCAAGCCATCGGATGACGCTCTACTGGGCTGAAGTCATTGACCCGGTTAAATTTTTAATCTCAAACTGGATAAACCCCATTCGGGATTGATTTAGATGCCAGCTTAGGCGACCTCCCCAAGGGAATTCGTATATTCAGTTACAAAACATTTCGGATTATGAATTTTTTGCATGAAAATCATCGCAACTTTGCATGATGCGGGTGGAAATCTTCCGATCGGAAGATGCTAAAAGACCCGATTTTTCTGGACTAGACTGGCTTTGGGCGAATTGTTAAGTCTTCATTACTTAAGAGGCGAAAGGTCGCTGCTTGAGTTATGCAAAAATAGGATAAAAGTTATCTGGAAATTACATAGCAGCGGCAATTGTGTAATGCAGGTTACGAAATTGCGGCAGAACTCTGACTAGAGTAAAGCGATGCCAATGGCAAACGCGCTAATGCTCGCATAAATTCGATAATGATAGAGAACGACTTAGCTCTCCTACAGCCTCCCCAATCTACAGATGCGGTAACTAGGCTGCAATGGCTTCTCAATCAAGCTGAAAGTCTTGAGGGTGAAGAGTATTCCCAGATTTTAGAGTTTGCTTTAACTGCACTGAGTTGGGGCGACTTTCAGCAAAGATGGGACATTGCCAAACTCTTTCCAAAACTGGGAACGGGTGCGATCGCGCCTTTAATTGCGCTGCTAGAAGACGAACAAACCGACTGGGAATTGCGGTGGTTTGTCAGCCGCATTTTAGGAGACTTTCACGAACCCGTTGTCCTTGAGGCATTAGTAAATCTACTGAAAACCTCTGAAGGGGAAGATTTAATTGCAACCGCCGCGATCGCCCTCACCAATTTTGGGTCAGCCGCGATCGCCGCTCTCACAGACTTGCTAGCCGAACCCCGGACGCGAATGGTTGCCACGCGCTCCCTGTGCGTGATTGGCGGGCCGGCAAGCGTTCCCCCGCTTTTGAACGTCGTCGGCGAGTTTTTGCAGCAAGACAGCTATAGCTCTGGCGATCCAGCCCTCTGTGCAATGGCCTTAGAAGCCCTCAGCAACTCAACCGATCCAGCCATTACCCCCCTGTTGTTGCAAGCGCTCAAACATACCGCCGCCCCCATCAGGCGAGCCGCCACGATTGGTTTAGGCTTGCGCTCCGATTTGCTGGCCCAACTCGATCTCGTCAGCTTGTTGCAAGAACGCTTGTGGGACTTTAACTTCGAGGTTTGCCAAGCTGCCACGATCGCCCTCAGCCGTTTGGGAACGCCAGCGGCCGCGATCGCCCTAGCCCGCCTGCTGCAATCGCCTCAGACCCCGGTTCCCTTGCAAATTGAGGCCGTCCGCGCCCTGGGATGGATTGGCACCCCCATCGCCCTAGAACAGCTCCAAAGCGCGATCGCCATCGCTCCAGTGCCCGCGCTCCGCGAAATCATCTCGGTATTAGGTCGCCTCACCGATCTTGAAACCCAAATTCAAGCCACCCAAATTCTACTGCAACTGTTAAATTCATTCTTACCCAACGTCCAGTTTCCCCCGATCAAACAAGCGATCGCCATGAGCTTAGGCCAGCTTGGACAACCCCAAGCCTTTGACGCCTTAGTTCAGTTATTAGCCGATAGCGACAAAAGCGTTCAACTCCACGCGATCGCCGCCCTCCGACAATTAGAAGCCTATCCCAACCTAGAACAACTCAGCCACAGCCGCCTGTCACCGGAACTCGCCCAAGGTGTAGCCACCGCTTTACAAGAATTGAAAGTTTGAACAACCGTCCGTATCCTCTCTTACCAAAACCTGCTTGCAATTTCGCTAAGGTCTTACCATCCTTAAGAATGTAGTGTTGGCTACAACGTCATGCGCCTGGAACAGTTGCAAGCTTTTTTATCAGTTGCTGAAACGGGAAACTTTCAGCAAGCTGCCCGAAATTGTGGAGTTACCCAATCAACCATCAGCCGTCAAATTCAAGGATTAGAAGCAGATTTAGGCGTGCAACTGTTTCATCGATCGACCCAAGCGAAGTTAACCATTGGAGGCGAAAGGTTTTTGCCCCATGCCCGCAAAATTTGCCAAGAGTGGCAAGCCTCCTTACAGGAAATCTCCGAACTGCTGGCTGGCAAACAGCCCGAACTCTGTGTTGCGGCCATTCCCTCTTTATGCGCCCATTCTTTACCGCCCGTATTGCAACAGTTTTGCTCGGATTTCCCCAACGTTCAATTGCGCGTCACCTCCTTGGGGAGCGATCGCGCCCTGAAAGTGTTAAAAGATGGATTGGTGGATCTGGCCCTTGTCATGCAAAACCGCTTTCTGACTTCCGGAGCAGAAATGGTGGTCGATCCGCTGTTTGAAGAACCCATTGAAGTGTTAATGGCCGCCAATCACCCGCTGGCTCAATTCGAGCAAATCCCCTGGAAAGCTTTGGCGTCTTACCCCCAGGTTGTGTTTAAAGAAGGTTACGGGATGCAACGTCTTGTGCAGGAAATGTTTCTCAGGCAAGGGCTAAGTTTGCAAGCGGCTTTAGAACTCAATACCCTCGATGCCTTTCGAGGCGTGGTGCGTCAGGGCAAGTTGATTGCTTTATTGCCCCACTCTGCCCTGTTATACGTTAAAGAAGACCCCTTGCTGGTGATGCGATCGCTCTGGAATAGCACGGCGGAAGACTCTCCACTAATGCGGCAGGTTGTTTTAGTCACCACGCGCGATCGCTTGCAAGTCCCCCCGATTCAGCATTTCCGCGAGCTAGTCTTGAAGTTAATTCCGCCTCCAATGGACTATCCTCTCTCAATGGTAAATTTGTAGGTCATCCGATTGGAGTGACTTCGCTCGTGGCGAATCTTGAGGAAAAAGGGCAAAACGATGAGTCATGCGTTTCGAGAACTTCTAAAAAAAGTCGGCAGCGGCCCCCATACTAGCGAAAACTTAACGCGCCTAGAAGCGGCAGAGGCATTGCGAGCCATGTTGCTACAAGAGGCTAAACCCGCCCAAATTGGAGCATTTTTAATTGCCCATCGGATTAAACGACCCACAGGCGAGGAATTGGCGGGTATGCTCGATACCTACGAAGCATTGGGGCCAAAGCTGCTGCCGTTGAGTCGCCGAAGAAGGCGTGCTGCAATTTTGGGTTCGCCTTACGATGGGCGATCGCGCACGGCCCCCATTAGTCCTTTAACGGCTCTGATTCTAGCTTGTTGCGAGGTTCCGGTTATCCTGCATGGCGGAGAACGGATGCCGACCAAGTACGGGGTGCCTTTGCTGGAAGTTTGGCAAGGTTTGGGCGTGGAATGGGGAGATTTATCGCTCTTCCAGGTGCAGCAGGTGTTGGAAGCGACGGGGGTGGGGTTTGTTTACCTTCCCCAACATTTTCCGGTGGCTCATGCGTTTGTGGAATATCGCGATCAGATTGGCAAGCGTCCGCCGATTGCCACGATGGAGTTGATGTGGTGTCCCTATGCGGGAGACAAGCATTTGTTTGCAGGATACGTGCATCCGCCCACGGAAAATATGTTTAAGACTTGTTTGGAACTGCGGGGAATGGAGCAGTTTACGACGGTTAAGGGGTTGGAAGGGAGTTGCGACCTTTCGCGCGATCGCACGGCGATCGTCGGCTGCTATGTGCCGGAAATTCAAGATTTTGAGCGCATTCTCTTGCATCCGCGCGACTATGAGTTGGCGGGAGCGGATGTGCCGTTTCATTCCACCCCGGAGTTGATTGACCAGATGCGGGCGGTTTTGCAAGCTGAAGCGAGCGAACTGCTGAAATCGGCGATTTGGAATGGGGGGTTTTATTTGTGGCGTTCTCAGGTTTGTCCGGATCTCGAATCGGGTTTAGCCCACGCCGAACGCTTGATTGTTAGCGGACAAGTGCGCGATAAGCTGGTGCAATTGGCAACTCAGGTGGAGAGCCAGCGCCTCAATTATTCAGCCCATCCCTAAAAATTAGGCTTGACAAACGTTTAAACTCATGCCTTCCCTGGCGAGCTTGCCTTGGGGAAAAGCAGATTGCAGTTGAGTTTCGACTCGATCCAGAAAATCGTCGCTGTGACTGGGGTCGTGATGGCAAATCACCAGTTGTTTCACCCCGGCTTCTTTGGCGATCGCAATTCCGGTTTTCCACGTCCAATCCTGCACTTCGTCGGGACACAGTTGCAACTCGTTGGCGCGATGGGCCATTGAGGTGGCATCATAAATCAGCAGGTTGGCTTCGCGGGCTAGGTGTAAAAGACCGGGATTGATGCGATCGGGCAAACAGAGGGTATCGGTGGCATAAACGGCGCTATACCCCTGACAAGTGACTCGATAGCCTGTGGTGTGATGGCAATCGTTGAGACAGCTTGTTTCAATCGCAATATCGGGTAAGCTAAGGCGATCGCCTGGAGAAATGTCATGAAACTTTAGATCCGATTGCATGATTTGAATCGGTACCGGAAAGTTTGGGGGAAGCATCTGTTCGTTGAGGCGTTGTTTGAGGGATGCTCCATTGGTAGCGGATGCGCCGTAGAGGTGGAAGCGATTTCCAGGGATAAAGCCGGGTACGAAAAAGGGAAAGCCTTGAATGCGATCCCAATGGCAATGGGTGAAAAATAAGTGAGCTTCAACGGGGAGTTGCCGCAACAGATGTTTGCCTAGCACTCGCAAACCCGTTCCTGCATCAAAGATCAAAAGGCGATCGGCAACTCGCATCTCAATACAGGAAGTATTCCCCCCATAGCGCACCGTTTCACTTCCGGGAGTGGGAATACCGCCTCGGACACCCCAAAACTGAACAGTAAACTGACAGGTTGCTGTTGAAGGTTGTAGCTCTGGTGCAGAGGGTTCTGAATCTGGCATAGGAACGCTTTATTAGCCCATTTGGAGGGCAATCTTCACTCTTCTAGGAACGAATCTAAGCAATATTATCCCTCTCGATCGCGTCGGGGAATCGCCAATGACTCTGGGGAGTCATCAGGCGATCGCAATTTCTGCCTAGAATGAGCGCGAGGGAAGGGGAGTTTCATTGCATTGGCTGCGCTATTAGGGGGGAAAAGGCAGCCTGAGCTACCCAAATCAAAAAAGCACAGGCTGTCAAGGAAGGCTCTTACGGCCGGATCGCTGTTAACCAGCGGCTTTAATACATTGTTCGACCAACGACATTACTCGATCGGCATCTTTCCATTCACCAATTTTCACGGTTTTCTTTTCTAAGTTTTTGTAGCTGCCAAAAAACTCTGCAATTTCTGCCAGCCGATGCGGTGCGAGGTCTTTGATCGATTTGACGTGAGCGTATCTCGGATCTTTGTCCGGAACGCACAACAGCTTTTCATCACGATCGCCGCCGTCTTCCATCTCCAATAACCCAATCGGTCGCGCCGCAATAATGCACCCAGGAAAGGTTGGTTCATCCATGATCACCATGCCATCGAGGGGATCGCCATCGTCAGCCAGGGTGTTGGGGATGAAACCATAGTCATAGGGATATTTTACCGAAGAGTAAAGTACCCGATCTAAAGCAAAGGCTTGTAGGTCTTTATCATACTCATATTTGTTTTTGCTTCCGGCTGTGATCTCGATCAAGACATTCACAACACCGGGTTTAGGCTGAGGGGGAATGCGCGATAAATCCAACGATCTTCTCCTTGTAACTGCGTCTTTGTTAGGGGCTGATTGGGTTTGAGGGGGTCGATCGCTCCAGCCATCGACATTCAAAGACCCAAAAAAGCCCCCCGACTAGCATTGTAGGGGAAGACGTTGACTCCAGGTGTTTTCGCAGCCCAGATTTTACTGGGTTAACAACGTGCATTCCCAGGGACTGCGATCGCAAAGGTCACTTAAGGTGGCATATTTAGTAAAGAATTTTAATCTTATTGAGCGATAAAGACCCTCATTCCCTAGCTCTTGGCAGCGGATAGGTTGCAGGCGGAAAGACTTCAACGCTGCTTGAGGAATAGTAGGCAATTGCAAACAGGGGCAATGTCAAGGTGAGTAATGCAATCGCAGTTCCAATGATATCTGCCAGTCGATGATTGTGGGTTTTGCCGAAAGGACTGGCAGGTTCACTACCTGATTCCATAAAGAAAGCGTCTAACTTGACTTTGTTAAAGTAACTGAGCAACTAGAGGAAAGACATCCCTCTCTAGAACCATTGTAACTATCCCTTGAGAGTAGACTGTCTTCCAACAAACAATCTTCAGCCTTCAATCCCAGAATCGGTAAGGATTGAAACGATTTTACTGAATTTTTTTCGAGGGCGATCGCACCCCCACCCGCTCTGGCGAACTCAACTGACTTATTTCTTGGGAAATAGCCGTTGGCTTCCAAGACTCCTGCTAATGGCCGAGATAGACGCGATGGGGGATCGATACATTGAAGCTAGTCGTTAGCACGCTATGAAAAACACACCATGAAACTTTCTCATCTATCCAAAGGGGTTAGCGCGGGTATTCTCAGCCTCAGTTTAGCCATGCTTCCTGCCACGTTCTCCGCCTCGGCTCAAACCACTGTTTCTCCTACAGAACCAGGTACGGGAACCCCAACCACTGTAGTTGAAGGCGATCAACAAGATGATGGCTTTGACTGGGGTTGGTTAGGTTTATTGGGCTTAATTGGTTTAGCTGGACTGATGCGTAAACCGGCCGACAACACCCGCTACCGCGATCCGGATACCGTAACCACAGGAACCACCGGGACGACTCGCACAGGATATCGCGACTAAGGATTGAAATTGAGGGCGTTCAGCCCTTAAAGCGCGATCTCAATGTCGAGGTTCAAAAACCCAAGTTGATTAACCTTGAATGTCCAACACCAAAAAGAATCCCAACTTTAGATTCTGGGATTCTTTTTTATTGACCTGGATCTCTGGTTTCTAGAGGAACCGCGCTATTCTATTTTTCTTGCATCGTCCACACCCCATCATCCCAAGTCTCATCGGTGGGGGGATTTTTCAGCCAATGTTGAATGCGGTTGAGGTGGAGGAGTGCGGCCTTATCTTGTACGCCCAAATCCTCCATAATGGCACCAAATTCAACCATCGCCCGCGTAAACTTGCGATCTAGATAGTATTCGCGACCCTTGTGATAGTGTTCGATGACCTGTTTAGTAACATCTGGAATCTCAGTAGCGCGCAGTTCTACGAGTTCGTAAATTGAGACTGGGTTATTTTTACCTTTGACTCGAATGCGATCGAGTTCGCGATACCAAATGCGGTCTTTACAGGGCGCAAAGGTATATTCGCTGATAATAATGTCGCAGCCATATTGCTTAGAGGCACTTTCTAAACGGGAACCCAAGTTAACGCCGTCACCAATAGCGGTAAATTCCATCCGCTTGCTAGAACCAATGTTACCGCTAATCACGCTATCGGAGTTAATCCCGATCCCGATCCGGATAATGGGTTGGTGAGTTTCTTGGCGTTGGCGGTTGAACTCAGCGAGGCGATGGCGCATTTCTACGGCAGTTTGCACGGCCATCCAAGCGTGATCTTCTAAGGGTAAAGGCGAACCAAACACAGCCATAATCGCATCGCCGATGTATTTATCGAGCGTTCCTTTATGCTTAAAGACCGCTTCTACCATAGACTCGAAGTAATCGTTCAGCATTTGCACGACTTCTTCGGCTTCCATGTTTTCGGTCAGGCTGGTGTAACTGCGAATATCGGAGAACAGAACAGAGACTTCTTTGCGATCGCCTCCCATCTTCGTTTCGCCACTGGCCAGCAATTGTTCGGCCAATTCCTGGGTCATGTAGCGATACATGGTACTCTTGAGGCGTTTCTCATCGGAGATATCATCCATTACCACCAGCGCCCCATAGACATTGCTGATGTCTCTAGCGTCCGCAATGGAGTTAATCGACAGGTGGATGCTATGCTCTTCGGCCCCGCCTTTCCCCTCAGAAACTAACGTTTGGTCGGGATAGTATTGCTGGCGTTTTTTCGCTTCTTTAGCAGTCAGGGCATCATTAAACCATTTGGAGAAGTCGCCTTCTTTAATCTTCAGCAACTCATAAACGGGGCGACCTTCTAACACATCCTCCGGTTTGAACCCTAAAAGCTCTTTGGCGCTTTCGTTCATGGCGATAATGTGACCGGACTTATCGGTCGAGATCACGCCATTGGTCAAGCTGCGGAGGATATCGCGTTGCATCTGCTCTTGCTGTTTCACCGTGGCGAACAGTTTGGCATTTTGCAGCGCCACCCCGGCTTGAATGTTAAACGCTTGCATGAACTCTTGGTCGGAGCGATTAAAACTGGCTTTCCACACCTCCGGCGCATTCGGCCAATCTTCCGGGTTATAGGGGGGATAGTCGCCTTGTTTTTTCTTATTGAGCAGTTGCGTCACGCCAATGAGTTTACCATCGGCGTTAAAAACGGGCATACACAGCAAACTACAGGTGCGATAGCCGGTTTTTTGGTCGGTTTTTTTCGAGTTTTCGGCGTTGGGGTGGTTGTATAAGTCAAAGCCAATATTAATCGGTTCGCCCGTCGCCGCCACTTGACCGGCAAAGCCGACGCCCATCGGACAGCGTAACTCGCCCAAGACGGGAATTTTCGTCCACAGGTCGTTGCGCTCGTCATCGACTAACCACAGGGTACTGCGATCGGCGTTCATCAGTTTTTTCGCCTCGTCCATCACCTGTTTGAGGGTGTCTTCTAGGTCAAGGCTGCTCTTGCTGAGGGAACTAACCGCGCTCATTAAGGCGGCGGCGGCGCGTTGTTTCTGGGTGGCGATGTAGAAAGATTTGGAAGACTCTAGAATCAGGCGAATGGAAGGGGCAAATTCGCGGAAAATCTGCTCGTCTTCGCCTGTAAAGCCGCCCATGTCGATTTTGTCAGCGAGTAAGGCTTCGGCGTTATGGCTGGCGCGCAGTTTATTAATGAGTTGGACGACGGCCACTAATTCCCCAGTTTCTTCGTTTAACAGGGGCATCGCTAGCATCGTATAGGTACGATAGCCAATTCTTTTATCTGATTGTTGGGCGGTGGTGGAACGGGGGTCGTCATAAAAGTCGTAGGGAATATTCACCACTTTTTTAAAGGTGGCGACTTCACCCACAATTCCAGCCGTTTTGGGAAAGCGTAATTCTAAATTTTTGCCGCTTTCATCTTTGGCGACAATTGACCACAGTTCTTCTTTTTCTTCATCAATTAAGAAGATGGTGGTGCGATCGGCGTTGAGCAATTCTCCTGTTTTCAGGGTGATCGAGCGCAACATTTCTTCGAGAACGGAGTCAAACCCTTGACCTTGGCTGTCAAGGATGTCTAACATTCCCAGGGTTTGTTGAACGACTTTGAGTTTATCTTCAACATCGGTGACAACTTGTTTAAAGGTGTCTTGGGTTAGAGGCGCTAGAAACGCTGAAAAACTTCCCTTGTTGGTAGTTAAAGCGCTACTCGGTGAGGGAGAGTGCGTGTTCTGATTCATAACCTCCTGAATTGGCTCCTCAGCGCTAACAGAGTGTGGAGCATCACTCACGACAGTTGCAGTGACTTCCTGGGGGGCATCATCATCGATCGCGGTTGCTTTCGCATCCACAGTAGAAAAGTGCTGAGGTGAAGCTTTCATAGATGTCACCGACGTTAGAAGGTAAAACGGTAGAAGGGAATTTTTTGATTGCTAACGAGTGGTTGTGCAGGGCTATCCCCAGGCAATGGGTCCTAGAGAACAGACTCTTCACCAGTTTACTCTGTTATTGAGATTTGATCGTGTAAGATTCAGGATCGCTCATTTAGGTTAAAAGCTCCTGATTCTATCCTGATTTTGGCATTAAAATTTTTAGAAGATGTGTTGACTTTTACCAGGAGTTGAGTCGAAGCTTCCGTAGAAGTTCTCGCCAGCGAAAGGCGATCGCAACTGTTCGCTCTAGAGGCAACGTTAAAGTGTATTTTTCTGACGGAGTTCTGCGGCTTGAACCAGTAGGGACTCAACAAAGGCGATCGCGCTTTGGGCGGACTCTCCGCCGGTGAGTTGGGCGAGTTCTTCTTGGCGTTGGCGACCTTCTAGGGGGGTAACGCGCACGACGGTTCGCAGTTGAGAATGTTGACCGTTGGAAATTTGCTCTAGGTGGGCAATCACTTCTTTACTGACTCGAAAATGGTGTTCGGCCATTGCTGCAACGATGGGTTGGTGAGTGACGCACAGCACCTGATGGCCTAAGCCGAGTTGGTGAAGTTTGAGGGCGATCGCGCCTGCGACTCTCCCCGATACCCCAGCATCAATTTCATCAAAGACGAGGGTGCTAGCCGGATCGACTTGGGAAAAACAGGCTTTGAGCGCCAGTAAAAAGCGGCTCATTTCTCCTCCCGAAGCGGTTGAGGCTAAGGGCTGCAAGGGTTCGCCTGGGTTCGGGCTAAACAGAAAGGCGATGCGATCGGCTCCGCTACCCGTCGGGGAGGCGGGAAGAATGCCGACTTTAAACTGGACCTTGTCCATTGCCAGGGGGCGGAGTTCTTCCACGAGTCGGGCTTCGAGTTGGCTAGCGGCGGCGGTACGCAGATCGGTAAGCTGGGCGCAAACCCGCATTAAATGGGTTGTCGCTTGCTCGTGGGCTTGTTCTAAGGCTTCTAGGGTTTGTTCGCTGCCCGTGAGTTCTGCGAGTTCGGTTTGAATTTTTTGGCTGTAGGCGATCGCATCCGCTAAGGTGGGGCCGTATTTGCGGCAAATTTGCTTCAGGTCTTGAATGCGCGTTTCTACATCTTCTAAACGGCTGGGATCGGTTTCGAGGCGATCGCCATAGGCATTAATTTGACGACTAGCTTCTTCCACCTGAGCCAACGCCTCAGCGACTAACTCTAAAATCGGTTGTAACTCAGCGTCGTACTCCAACATATCATTGAGCAGCGATTCCGCTTTCCCCAACAGATCCGCCACCGCATTTTCCCCAGCATCGCTTTGGTACAGGGTTTGATAGATTTGATAGCTATTTTGCTGTAACTCAACGCTGTGGGCGAGGCGCTGGCTTTCCTGTTCGAGTTGCTCTAACTCATCGGGCGTTGTCAGGCTGGCGGTTTGCAGCTCTCCCACCTGATACTCTAATAAATCGATGCGTTGCAGGCGATGCTGTTCCGAACTGCGGCGATGTTCCAAGGCTTGTAGGGCGCGTTGAGCGTCTTCGTAGGCTGCCGCCACCCGCCCGCGTTGCTCTAAGACTTCCCTACCCCCGTAGAGATCGAGCCATTCTCGTTGTAAAGCCGGTTGTCCGAGTTGTACCGTTTGACCTTGGGCTGTAATTTCGACCAAGGATTCCCGCAGGCGATCCATCCCTTGGCGATTCACCAGGATACCATTAACCCGCGATCGCGATCGGAACGTCCCTTGACCCATCACCATTTCTCGACTGCACACCACAACCGATTCATCGAGTAAATCAATCTCTTGCTCTTGCAGCCATTGCATCACCGCTTCATTCAGGGCAAAGGTTGCCTCGACCACAGCGCGATCGGCCCCCGTTCGCATGGCCCGACTATTCAGCTTCCCGCCTAAAGCCGCATCAATTGCTTCTAACAGAATCGACTTGCCGGCCCCGGTTTCCCCCGTCAAGACATTTAATCCCGCGCCAAACTCTAACTCTAGTCGATCGATAAGTGCAAAATTTTCAATCCTGATCGCAAGCAACATAGATGTCCAGTCACCTTAAAGGTTTTGTATGGGCTAAATTTCGCTATCGCAAGGCCATCCCATCGTCTTAGGTTTCCCACTCTAGCTTACTGGGTCGGCAATCTCTACTCGATCGGCGGCAAATCCTAACCGTTCGCCACCCTCTCGACCGATGACAAGCTTTCCCTCAAACGGCACGATGGGAGTAGAACTGTAATGCTGAGACCATTGTTACAATTGCTTTACATGGTTGCCCTGAATTCTGCATGAATCCATGAATAAAACGCCCTCTTCGTTTTCTGTCCCTCCTTCTCCTGCAAACTCCAATATGACGATCCCACATGCGAATTCTGTTGGTTTGTCTGGCGTTACGGTTGAACCCCAACCGATAGCGGCTTCTCCGGCGGCGCTGCGTTCGGCTGCGGCTGCCGATCTTGAGGAAGACTCCGGACGCTTGGTCTACGATCCAGTCTTGCTCTTAGCGTACTATCGTCGGCGACCGTTCAAAGTCATTGCTCGATTTTTGAGTATTGTCTGGCCTTTTTTGAGGTTTGGCATTGGGATTTGGTGGGACAGAAGAAGGGGGCGATCGCCGCGTAATTCGCGCCAACGGGCAATCCAGTTACGGCAGATTCTCACAGATTTGGGGCCGGCTTATATCAAAATTGGACAAGCCCTGTCAACGCGCCCGGATTTGGTGCCGCCTTTATATCTAGAAGAGTTGACGCTACTTCAAGATCAACTCCCGCCGTTTCCTAATGAAATGGCATTTCAGTTTATTGAGGAAGAGTTAGGCGATCGCCCGGAAGAGATTTATGCAGAAATTAGTCCGAAACCTGTAGCCGCCGCTTCCCTGGGGCAGGTGTATAAAGGGAAACTCAAAACGGGGGAAACCGTAGCCATTAAGGTGCAGCGCCCCGACTTACAAGAGCGAATTTCTCTCGATCTTTATATTGCCCGCCGCCTTGCCGCTTGGGCGCAAAAAAATGTTAAGCGCATTCGCAGCAACCTGGTGGCGATCGCCGATGAGTTTGGGGCCCGGATCTACGAAGAGATGGACTATACCCATGAAGGGCAAAATGCCGAACGCTTTGCCGAACTTTACGGGCATTTGCCGGATATATACATTCCTAAGATTTACTGGGAATATACCCAACGCCGCGTACTGACAATGGAATGGGTGGTGGGAACTAAGCTAACTCAACTTGATGCCATTCGCGCCCAAGGGTTAGATGCGAGTCATTTAATTGAGGTGGGCGTTCAATGTTCCCTGCGCCAACTCCTCGAACATGGCTTTTTCCATGCCGATCCTCACCCCGGTAACTTATTGGCTTCTCCGGATGGCAAGTTGGTCTATCTGGATTTTGGCATGATGAGCGAGGTGAAACCCTATCAGCGTTATGGCTTAATTGAAGCGGTGGTTCATTTAGTCAACCGCGACTTTAGTGGGTTAGCCCATGATTATGTCAAGTTGGAGTTTTTAACGCCCGATACGGATTTAACTCCGATTATTCCTGCCCTAGGGAATGTGTTTAGCGATGCACTGGGGGCGAGTGTTGCGGAACTGAATTTTAAGAGCATTACCGATCAGCTATCGGAGTTAATGTATGAA
The DNA here is from genome assembly GCF_001746915.1 of Desertifilum tharense IPPAS B-1220. Lineage (NCBI taxonomy): Bacteria > Bacillati > Cyanobacteriota > Cyanophyceae > Desertifilales > Desertifilaceae > Desertifilum > Desertifilum tharense. Next base: position 14,994 of record NZ_MJGC01000049.1, on the reverse strand, counting down.
TATCCGTTCCAAGTTCCGGCCTATTATGCGCTGATTATTCGGTCGTTGGTGACGCTAGAAGGGATTGCGATTAATGTCGATCCCAATTTTAAGGTTTTGAGTAAAGCCTATCCCTATGTCTCGAAGCGTTTGCTTACCGATCCGGCTCCGGAGTTGCGAGCGTCGCTGCAAGATTTATTGTTTAAAGAGGGTCGTTTTCGCTGGAATCGTTTGGAAAACCTTTTGCGGAACGCCAAAGATAGCGACGATTACGATTTGGATCGGGTTCTCGATCAAGCCATTGACTTCTTGTTTTCGGAACGCGGCACTTTTATTCGCGATCGCTTAGTGGATGAAATTGTCAAAGCAGTGGATACGTTGGGGAGAAATGCGATCGCCAAAGCCACCGATCAATTCCGCCAGCGAGTTGGCTTAAATGGTCGCAAGCCCCCTGCTTCTGGGGCAGTCACTTCCACCGATCAACAAAGCTTGGAACATATCCAACGCATCTGGGGAATTTTACAAGAAACGCGCGGTTTCGATCCGGGTAAAATCTTACCGCTGATTCCCAAATTATTGACCAAGCCTGAAACTCAACGGATGGGGCAGCAGATTGCCAGTGCTTTAGCCCAACGGGTTGCCGTCCGGTTTATCCGGGAAGTTCTATTAGCTGATGATGCTAAAACAACTGCACCGTTAAATCAACCTCAACCTCCGGCTAAACATCCCCAGTTATCATTACCCTCTGCGGCAATCTTTGAACGTTAGGTCGGTGCTTGCGAAACGGGTCATTGAGATTTCAAAACATCAATGACCCCACTGCTGAATCATAAGAATTATTTCACCTCCACAAAAGACTGAAGGTGCTAGAATAGTGTGCGAGATATAGTTCGGTTGCAGCGTTTGTTTTTAGTATTGACGGTTTATCGCGCTTTCTATTGGCAGGCTTCTCTCCGAAATCTCACTTTCTACACCTGTTTTGATTTTGGAGAAATAAATGTCAATTTACATTGGTAATCTTTCTTACGAAGTAACAGAAGCCGATCTGAGTGCTGTATTTGCAGAATACGGTTCGGTCAAACGGATTCAACTCCCGACCGATCGCGAAACGGGTCGGATGCGTGGATTCGGGTTTGTAGAACTGAGTTCAGATGCTGAAGAACAAGCAGCAATTGAAGCCCTAGATGGGGCAGAATGGATGGGGCGCGATTTAAAAGTCAATAAAGCCAAACCTCGCGAAAATAACCGGGGTTCTTTTGGGGGTGGAAATCGTCGCGGTGGCGATCGCTTTTCTCCCAACTCCAAGCGCTTCTAAGCAGTACGCTTCAAAAGCTTAAATCTGCAAAAGAGTTCAGATCCAGTTATCTGAACTCTTTTTAGATCTAAAAAATGGAGACAAAGTAGAAGGGTGAACCCTGCTATTTTTGCCCGTTTAAACTTAGCCTTTTGCCTTTAAATCAGCTTCCTTTGCTTCAAGTTCTTGTTGCTTATTTTGTAATTCTTCTTCCCAGGCTTTTAACTCTGCCTCTTTTTGTTCCAAGCCTTTTTTCTCGCGCTTAAGATTTTCTTCCAAGCCTTGAATTTGTTCGCGACGGGCTTCAACTTCCAAACTTCGGCGTCCAAATTCTTGACTTTGGAGAGTCAGCGTTTGTCGCCATTGTTCGGCGCGTTCAGCTTCGGCTTTGAGAAAATCGGGAGTCAGACCCGGAACGAGGTAATCTTGAACGAGTTTGATCGCCCATTCTTTCGCCTCTTTAATCGACATCACCTGATGGCTAGGGGAGAGTTCAACCAACACCAGCAAGTTATCGCTAAAAGGGTTGACCTCAGAAGTCACAATGATCTCTTCACCAGCGACCGTCACCCAAGTCGTCTCGGTTGCTTGATACGCCAGGAGTTGGACTCCGGCTTTGCCGATCGCTTTTTTTTGGACTTGGGCTAGGTATAACATTCCCGTGTGTGTTTGCTCTCGGTTCATTCATCATATCCCGATCTTCAGAGATAGCTGAGGCGATCGCGTAAAATTTCTGCCTGTTTTTGCAATTCTGCTACAGTATCTCGCGCGGATTGAACCACCTCAACTGGGGCTTTGTTTACAAATCCTGGATTATTCAACCGATTCGAGATCGATTGCATTTCTGCTTCAATCTTACCCAAATCTCTTTCTAACTTTGCTTTGAGGGCTTCAATATCGACCACTCCAGCAAGGGGAATCAAAATTTGTACCGTTCCCACAACTCCCGCCATCGTCTTACCCAGGTTAGGATCGACGGTCGCCGTTAGCGTCAGAGAATCCACTTTTCCTAAATCCTCAAGATAGGACTTGGCAACTTCTAGGGTCTGCTGTTCGCTAGCGTTTTCCGTTTGCAGGATCGCCGGAACTTTCGCTGAGGGTTTAATCTCTAACTCAGCCCGGAGGTTGCGGATCGTCCGAATCGCGTTAATAATCAGGTCAAACTCTTGTTCTAAACCGCTATCCACCCAATTCGCTTCGCTTTCCGGATAGGGTTGAACCGCCAATACCCGATCCTCTGCTTGGACGAGGGTTTGCCAGATTTCCTCCGTGATGTGAGGCATAAAGGGGTGCAGAAGTTTCTGAATCCCTTCGAGGACGTAGGCGAGGGTTTGCTGGGCCGCTAGGCGCGATGAGGGGGCCTGTTTATCCCACAAACGGGGTTTGACCAGTTCAATATACCAGTCGCAGAAGTCGCCCCAAATGAAGTCATAGACGCCTTTAGCCGCTTCCCCAAAACCGTAGCGATCTAAAGAGTTGCGGGTTTGACCGATCAGTTGATGGTAGCGCGATAAGATCCAGCGATCGCACAATTCTAACGTCTCGCGATCGGGAGAACCCAACTGTTCGGGCGTTTTCCCATCCAAATTCATCATCACAAACCGCGCTGCATTCCATAACTTGTTAGCAAAGTTGCGCGACGCTTCCACCGAGGCAGATTCATCCGTTTTGCGGTTATATTCTAAGCGAATATCTTGACCCGCCCCTGCCACTTCTTTAATCAGGGTATAGCGGAGGGCATCCGTCCCGTATTTCTCGATTAAAATTAACGGGTCAATGCCATTATTGGCAGACTTAGACATCTTCTTGCCGTTTTCATCCCGGACTAACCCGTGAATGTAGACATCCTTAAACGGCATTTGTCCGGTAAAGTAACTCGCCATCATCGTCATCCGGGCTACCCAGAAGAAGATAATATCAAAGCCTGTGACTAACGTGGTTGTGGGGTAATAGAAATCTAAGTCGGTCGTATTTTCAGGCCATCCCATTGTCGAAAACGGCCACAACCCAGAGGAAAACCAGGTATCGAGAACATCGGGGTCTTGTTCAATTTGGACGCTATCCCCAAACCGCGATTTAAGATTGGCTTCGGCTTCGGCTGCATTGCGGGCAACGACAAACGGCGTTTCATCCGTAATTTGACCGCCCGTTTCGCTGACAGCATACCAAGCCGGAATTTGATGCCCCCACCAGAGTTGGCGAGAGATACACCAATCTTTGAGTTTGACCAGCCAGTCGCGGTAAACCTTCGTCCAGCGTTCGGGAACGAATTCTGGGGAATTCTGGTTATCGAGAAAATCTAGGGTTCGATCCGCCATTGGGCGAATTTTCACAAACCACTGGGTCGAAAGCAGCGGTTCAACCGGAACCTTACCGCGATCGCTATAGGGAACGCTATGCTTGTAATCCTCAACCTTGACCAGAACCCCATCGGCTTCTAGCCGCTTCACCACATTCTTGCGGGCGACAAAGCGGTCTTGTCCGGCAAATTCTCCGGCGTTCTCGTTCAGGGTGCCATCCTTGTTCATGATGTTAATCATCGGCAAGTTATGGCGCTGTCCCATTTCAAAGTCATTGGGGTCATGGGCGGGCGTTACTTTGACGCATCCCGTGCCAAACTCAGAATCCACATACTCATCGGCGATAATCGGAATTTGCCGCCCCATGATGGGCAGGGTAAGGCTTTTTCCGATTAAATGTTGATAGCGGCGATCGCCAGGATTCACGGCTACCGCTGTATCGCCTAGCATGGTTTCCGGGCGAGTGGTTGCCACTTCCACAAACCCATCCCCATCGCTGAGAGGATAGCGGAAGTGCCACAAATGACCGTTGACTTCTTGGGCTTCTACTTCTAAGTCAGACACCGCCGACTGGGAAGCCGGACACCAGTTCACCAGATATTGACCGCGATAAATTAAACCGTCCTGATAAAGGCGGGTAAACGCTTCTATAACCGCTTGCGATAAGCCTTCATCCAGGGTAAAGCGTTCTCTCGACCAGTCTACAGAAACCCCTAAACGGCGCAACTGGTTAACAATGGTGCCGCCGGACTCTTCTTTCCACTGCCAAGCCCGTTCTAAAAACTTTTCGCGGCCGACCTCATCGCGGGTTTTGCCTTGCGATCGCAATTCTCTTTCTAGGATCGTCTGGACTGCAATGCTGGCATGATCCGTCCCCGGCAGCCACAGCGTATTTTTGCCCGTCATCCGCTGGTAGCGGACTAAGGTATCAATCAGGGCATTTTCAAACGCGTGACCCATGTGCAAGCTACCCGTCACATTCGGGGGAGGAATCACCACGCAGAAGGGTTCGCCGCCTTGGGTAGGGTCTGCTTGGAAAACATGGTTCTCTTCCCAATACTTTTGCCACTTAGCTTCAGTGCTAAACGGATCGTATTTGCTGGCGAGAGTCGGGATACTTGCAGTCATGGAGAGCGAATGATCGGTAATGTACTTAAATTTTGCCACAGCGATCGCGATCGTCGCCTTGCCCAGAATACCTTAATTGCGGAATCGAGCCTAGATCATTAAAAAAGTGCGAGAGTTTTTGCAAGTCTCTCGCACTTCGGGGGCTAAACTATCTACGTTGAGAGTTAGACAGCAGCCGTAACTTTGGCTTCCGTTTTAGTCAAGCGTTCGTAGGTTGCCCGCATTTTTAACCCGGTTAGCACTTGGAACAGACCGCTACCGTTGTTAGAACCCGGATAATCGGGATGCTGGCGCAACAGGTGGGTGAGTTCGCCGTAATAGCGAGTTGCGGTATTGCTTAAGTGACCTTCGATGTAGATCATCTCTTCGAGGTTGTCAAACTGACCGTCCACCTCTAGCACTGAGACTTCATGACCGTAGTAGCTATCGGGGCCATAGTACATCTTGATGCCGGGATAGTTACACGTCAGCTTGCGGCCGCAAGGCGTCCAGTGAATGGTCGATCCTTCGTCAAACAGGTAAACAGGTTCTAGACCTTCTAAACCGTAGCGTTGGATCATCCGCACGCGCAGAATCTTGCGATCCTTGTCGTCTTTAAGCAGTTCGGTTGGCAGAATTTGGACGACGATATCAGCGTGTTCTTTTTGCGGATCGATGTAGGCCATGAAGTCCGGACGACGGGCATTGATCGCAAAGATTACATCTTCGTAACGGTGGCCGCGTTCTGCCATGTCGCGTTGAATTTTCCACGCGATTTTAACTTCATCGCTAATATCGAGATAAACGCTGAAGTCTAGCAACCCTCTGACTCGTTCGTCATACAGCGGGTGTAACCCTTCTAAAACAACGATTGGAGTGGGTTCAATGCGTTCGGGTGGATCGATCGTACCGGTTTCGTGGTTATAGATCGGTTTATCAATGGCTTGACCGTTCTTCAGCGCTTTGGCTTGTTCGTACATCAGGTCAAAGTTGTTCGCCTTGGGATTAAGGGCTGTAATCCCGGTTTCTTTGCGCTGTTTGCGATCGAGGCTATGGTAGTCGTCTAAGCAGATGACGGTGATTAATTCTTCACCAAACAAATCGGAAAGACGACGTAAAAAGGTGGATTTACCGCATCCAGAATCTCCTGCAACACCAATTAGAACCACGCGATCCGGTTTACTGGTCATGGACTTCCTCTATCAATAAAGTTTGTTCGCTAACTGCATTTGTGAGCATTCTAAAGCTGGTGCTTGAGGGGGCAATTCCCGATGAAACAGCGGGTAGTTAATACCCAACACAAAGAAACTAGCTAGACTTGCTCGGCGTTCAGCCACGATCGGGCTAGTTCAGGAAGGCTCAAGCTCCACTCTAAATTAAGTATTTAGTCCTACCTGTTGGAGAAATTCTACCAGAATCGGTTATTCCCCTACAAGGCAAACTCTAAATTGATATTCTTCCTTAGTACATATGCTAAAGGCAATTGTGTCTTTAAAAAAAGGTGAAACTGACTCAATTTTGACAGAATGCGATTTTGGGACTCGCTAGGGTGATACAGGAATTGGGTGCCGGATTTGCGCGCTTCGCGCAGCAATCCTTGCAGGAATCGCTATCCCAACTGAGGGGTTGAATAGGTCAAGCCTCCTGATGTCCATGCACCTCCTGACCCAAAAACCTATCCAAAGGAATAGGACTGATTTCGGTACAATGGTGGCATTGTGCCAGTTCTGGTGACACCTACAATCGGTGAGATTGCAAAGCCTGTAGAGGATTTGCTACAAACTCCGCCTGGATAGAGATCCCAAAAGAACAAATTTACTTTTTTGGGGTACTAGGCGAGATTTTGCAATGCAGTCATCTCGTGATGTGGAGTCTACTCCGGTAGACTGTATAGAAGTTTTGTCATCTCTGTAGCGATGTTACAGCCAGATCGTTTCACTCGTTGGGTTTGGAGATCAATCAGTCATGTACAGTTCCAGTATCGGTGGTGCTGCTAACACACAAGCGGGTAGCCGCGTGTTTGTTTATGAAGTTGTGGGTTTGCGTCAAAATGACGAAACTGACAAAACCAGCTACCCCATCCGCAATAGCGGCAGCACCTTTATTAAGGTTCCCTATAGCCGGATGAACCAAGAAATGCAGCGGATTGCCCGGTTGGGGGGTAGGATTGTTAACATTCAGCCTCTGGGTGTGGATAGCGTCACCAATGGCAAGGCGGCACCGGCGAAAAGTCAAGCCACATCAGAAACTGAATCAAAGCCGATGCAATCAACAGACGCGACAAAAACGACAGCCAAAGAAAAGCATAAAGCGGATATTCCGGTCAACCTGTACCGCCCGAATAGTCCTCTTATGGTTAAATGCCTCAGCAATGAAGAACTGGTGCGCGAAGGCGGAGAAGGAACTGTTCGTCATGTAACCTTTGACTTGTCTGGAAGCGATTTTCGCTATTTGGAAGGTCAGAGTCTTGGCGTGATTCCAGAAGGAACAGACGATAAAGGAAAGCCTCACAAGCTGAGACTTTATTCAATTGCGTCTACTCGTCACGGCGATCTCGTCGATGATAAAACTATCTCCTTGTGCGTTCGTCAGCTAGAGTACAAGCATCCAGAAACCGGAGAGAAAGTCTACGGCGTTTGTTCTAGCTACCTGTGCAATCTTCCGGTCGGTTCTGAAGTCAAAGTTACAGGGCCGGTGGGTAAAGAGATGCTTTTGCCCGATGATGAAGATGCCAACATTATCATGATGGCAACCGGAACCGGGATTGCACCCTTCCGCGCTTATTTGTGGCGGATGTTTAAAGAACAAAACGAAGGTTATAAATTCAGAGGACTTGCTTGGTTGTTCTTTGGTGTGGCTTATACTCCCAATATTCTTTACAAAGAAGAACTTGAACAACTCCAAGAAAAATATCCCGATAACTTCCGCCTCACCTGCGCGATTAGTCGCGAACAAAAGAATGCTGACGGCGGTAAGATGTACATTCAAAACCGCATTCAAGAAAACGCAGATCAGTTATGGGAATTGGTGCAAAATCCCAAAACTCATACCTACATTTGCGGTCTAAAAGGCATGGAAGGCGGTATTGATGAAGGGATGTCTTCTGCTGCTAGCAAACACGGCGTAGATTGGTCCGATTATCAAAAGCAACTGAAAAAAGAAGGTCGCTGGCACGTTGAAACCTACTAAGGTTCAACTCAGTTCGATCTTAAGGGGCGATCGCCCCTTTTTTTAGTGCTGAGTGTAAAGTGCTGAGTGCTGAGTGGGGAAGAGGGTGGGAGGATGGGGAGGTGGGGGGAAGAGAGTAGAAAGTACCGACTTCCGTAGCTGGATACACCAAGTAGCGGTATTGTGAGTCGGTATCGAGAACAATAGCTGATTCACCTCTATTGCACCAACTGTCAACTGTCAATTCCCAATTCCCCCCCTCCCCCCATCTCCCCATCCCCCCATCCTCTTCGGAACTCGGAACTCGGAACTCACTTCCCCCCACTCAGCACTCAGCACTTTACACTCAGCACTCACTTCCCCCATCCCCTCCCAATTCCCAGTAAAATGAGGTTTGGGTTAATTTTTAGCGTTTCTACGGACGAAAAATCGTGGGTTTTAAGATTGGTTTACTCGGTTTAGGCACTGTGGGTACGGGAACGGCCGAAATTTTGCTCGATCCGACGGGGAGAAATCCTTTGTTGCAGGAGATTGAAATTTATCGGGTTGGCGTGCGCGATACGACTAAACCGCGAACCGTTGATTTACCCAGTACCGCGTTTACAACAGATTTAGAGGCGATCGCAACGGACCCCGATATCGATATTGTAGTGGAGTTGATCGGGGGATTGGAGCCAGCGCGATCGCTGATTCTCAAGGCCATTCACCATAAAAAGCACGTTGTCACGGCGAATAAGGCGGTGATTTCTCGCTACGGGGATGAAATCTTTACGGCGGCGAATGAAGCAGGCGTCTATGTGATGCTAGAGGCGGCGGTGGGGGGGGGTATTCCGGTGATTCAACCGCTGAAACAGGCGTTGGTGGTGAACCGCATTCAGTCGGTGATGGGGATTGTGAATGGTACCACGAATTATATTTTGACGCGGATGCAGGCAGAAGGGGCGGATTTTGCGGAGGTTCTGGCTGACGCGCAACGCCTGGGGTATGCAGAAGCCGATCCGACGGCGGATGTGGATGGGTTGGATGCGGCGGATAAGCTAGCAATTTTGGCGTCTCTGGCGTTTGGGGGACGGGTGAAGCTAGAGGATGTCTACTGCGAAGGAATTCGCCAGGTGAGTGCAGCCGATATTACCTATGCGGATCGGTTGGGCTTTACGATTAAGCTATTGGCGATCGCGCATCGCGAATCTCCCACTGATAATCCCGATTTGCTGCAACTGAGGGTTCACCCTACATTAGTCCCCAAAGCACACCCTCTGGCCAGCGTGAATGGCGTTTACAATGCAATTTTGGTTGAAGGAGACCCTGTGGGACAAGTGATGTTCTACGGGCGCGGGGCGGGCGCAGGGCCAACGGCAAGTGCGGTGGTTTCCGATATTATGAGTATTGCGGCGATCCTCAAGGTGGAAGAAATTGAGGCGCAACAGTTCAATCAACAGAAGGTGGATGTGCCGCACCCGCTGTTGAGTTGTTCGCATCAACATTATTGCGCGATCGCGCCGATGGCAGAACTCAATACCCGATTTTATGCCCGTTTCCTGTGTAACGACGAACCTGGCGTAATCGGACATTTGGGTACCAGTTTTGGCAACCACCAAGTCAGTTTAGAATCGGTGGTGCAAATTGGTTTCCAAGATGGGTTTGCTGAAATTGTGGTGGTGACTCACGAATCTCGCGAAGGCAATTTCCGCCAAGCCCTTGAGGAAATTCGCACCCTCAAAGCGGTGGAACGCATTCCTAGTGTTGTGCGGGTTCTGTAGTCTCTAAAATGTAAGTTGGCAAGCCATCTATGGTGGTTTGGTTCTTTTCGCGCCAGTAGTTGAGAATGCCTTCTTCGCCTTTATTTTTTGCCCAAGTTTTCAGGGTTGGACGTTCCTGTTGAAATTCATACAGCGGAACCCCATAACCGCAGGAAGTTTGGGCAGTTTCCACATGAACTAGCATAATCTGGCGCTTGCCTGGAAAGGAATCAAAATGAGCAGAAAGTTCTTCCCAAGCCTCATCTCTGGGGCGGATGACTTGACCTTGACCGTAAAGGCGTAAAATTAAAGGTTGTTCTGTGAAACTACAGAACATTAGGGTAATTCTGCCATTCTCAATTAAATGGGCGGCGGTTTCGTTACCGCTTCCGGTTAAGTCTAAATAAGCGACGGTTTGGGAATTGATACAGCAAAAGGTATCCATGCCTTTAGGAGAAAGATTGATCCGTCCTTCTGTCGGGGCAGTTGCTGTAAAAAAGAGTTTTTGTTGGGCAATAAATTGCTGAAGTTCGTCTGTTACTTCTGAATAAAATTTTGCCATCAGAGATATAAAAAGTCGGGGTAATTAGCAAATTCCCCTCTCTGTATGGAGTGAGAGAGGGGGACACCTTAACTCGCTGCGTTTATTCTTCGCTGAGAATTTGCGGCACTTTGAAAAAGTCTCCATCTTGATCGGGCGCGCAATTTAGAATATTATCCCGATTGGGTTCGGGTTTTAATTCATCCAATCGGGTTATATTGCTGACATCAATTGCGCGAGTTGTGGGCGGAACTTCAGATGTATCGAGTTCGCTTAACTGTTCAAAGTATTCTAGAATATCGCTGAGTTGAGTAGAAAATTGTGTTTCTTCTGTTTCGCTAATTTCCAACCGAGCTAACCGGGCAACTTTACGGACTTGTTCGCGATCGATAATAGACATAATGACGAGTTAAATCAATTGGAAAAGAAAAGCTGGATTGACCGTTTTTAGCCCAATAGGGAAAGGTTGCTTGGTTGATTGAATCCAAGCATAATTGACTGGTAAGTTGCGATCGCCTCTAGGCAAATCTTCAGCTAGACGCTCATTAAAAGTAGATATCCATCGTCGAGCGACCCGTGATTTTTAGCCAGTTTTGGGCTTCAATATAGTTATTGGGAGCCATGCGAATTGCCCGCTTCCAATAATCAGCAGCGCGATCGTAAAGTTGCTCTGCACCTTCAGCATCGCCCATTTCTTTGGCTCTTTCCCCTTTGAAGTGATAAATCACAGCAATATTATTTAAAGCTTGGGGAAGATTGGTGTTTAACTCTAAGGCTTCGCTATAGAGTTCAATTGCCTTATCGTGTTCGCCATTACTCGCATAAATTAGACCCATATTGTAGAGAATATAACTCCGATCGTAAGGGTCTTCTTCAAGGGTAAGCGCTTCGGTATAGTTCTCTAAAGCTTCAGCATATTCGCCATCGGCTTGAGCCGCCATACCATCGCGATAATAGGCAAACGCTTCTTTCGCTTTTTGGTTCGTTGGCAGAATTTTCAGAATGATATCTGCCATGACGGTAAAGCTTTTATCAATGAAATTATCATTCCGTTGGGTTCTTGGCATAATTGCCTCACGAATGGGGAGTCAGACTAAACATCAAAGCGCGAGCAAACTCAGGCTTTTTTGCTGAAAATTATAACATTCTCGGCTTTCACCACTGGGGAAACTGGGCGAGCAACTCTTGGGCGCGTTGAGCATCCACCGGGGGCGAGAAAAAGTAACCTTGCCCTTGCTGACACTGTAGCGATCGCAATAGTTCGAGTTGTTCGGCGGTTTCCACGCCTTCTGCGATCGCTTCCATGCCCAAATTTCGCGCCAGGGTGACAATAGTCCCCATCATTTTCCACTGACTGCCGTCCTGTTGAATCTGGCTGACAAAAGACTTATCAATTTTTAAAGTATGAATGGGCAACTGATGCAGGCGACTCAACGAAGAATAACCCGTTCCAAAATCATCAATACACAATTTGAGGTTACGCTGCTTTAGTCCTTGCAAGCCCGAAAGCGCGATCGCGGAGGTTTCCATAATCGTACTTTCAGTAATTTCTAACTTCAGGCTATGGGGCGGCAACCCCGTCTGTTGTAGAATTTGGTCAATTTGCTCGATCGAGTTCGGATGAGCCAGTTGACAGCCCGATAAGTTGACGCTAATTGAAAGTTCTAAGTGCGGGTATTGTTGCTGCCAAGCGCGCATTTGCCGACAGGCTTCCCACAGTACCCAACGTCCGATCGGGATAATTAAGCCCGTTTCCTCAGCAATGGGAATAAACTGGGCAGGCGAAACCATGCCTAACTCTGGGTGACGCCAGCGGATCAATGCTTCAAACCCGCTAATTTGACCCGTAGCCAGAGCCACGATGGGTTGATAGTACAACAGAAACTCTTGGCGCTCAATGGCACGACGCAATTCTGTTTCCAGTTGTAACCGAGCCACCGCTTGGGCGTGCATGGTGGCATCAAAAACAGCGTAGTGCCCGCGCCCCAAGGCTTTAGCCCGATACATGGCAATATCGGCATCGCGCAAGAGTTCCTCCGGGCGTTCGTATTGGCTGACGGAAGCGATCGCCTCTTGGGGGTGAGTTTTGGCAAAAACGATGCCGATACTCGCACTGGTGAACACCTCATGACTGTCGAGATCGAAGGGCGTTGCGAGGGCTGCATGAATCTTTTCAGCAATGGCGGTTGCTTGGCTAATATCGGTGAGGTTATCCAGCAAAATTGTAAATTCATCTCCCCCCAGGCGAGCAATGGTTCCCTGGGCTGCCAGACAGCTTTCTAGGCGTCTAGCGATGCGTTGCAACAGGCGATCGCCCACTAAATGGCCCAAACTATCATTAATCACCTTAAAGCCATCTAAATCGAGAAATAGAACGGCAAAGTGATTAGAACAATCTTCTATAGAGGGTTGAGGGCAGTAAGGGCAAATGGACTGCGTGCGAGCAATGGCTCTTTCGAGTTGTTTCATCAACCAGGCGCGGTTGGGGAGATGGGTTAGCGAGTCGTAGAAGGCTTCGCGATAGAGTTGCTGCTCCACAAATGCTCGTTCGATGGCAATTCCAGCAAGTTGGGTGGCTTTATCCAGCGCTTGTTGTTCGTAGCGCGTGAGTGGTTGAGGGCGATTTTCGTAGCGATCCGTTCCGGAATTGCTATACAGACTCAGCAACCCAAAAATCTGACCGTTTGTTGAGAGAATGGGAATGGATAAATTGGCGTTCAGTTCTTCAGCTAGGGCAACTTCGCGAGAGTTGTCCCAGGTTTGAGTCATGTGAGAAGGGATAGTGGCGATCGCCCTATTACAAGAAGCGTCTCCCATCGAAGGATGGATCTGCTGCTGCTCAAACAGCGAAATCCGGCATTGGACATTGTGAAACTGTTCTTCTAAAAATTGGATAATGGCATTCAGTACGATGGCAAGTTCGGTGCCTTTGGCGATCATTTCTAAAACGCGGTTTTGACCTGCTAACAGGTTTTTAACAAAACGGCGTTCGGTGATATCCTCTACAGTGCCTTCATAGTAAAGCAGGTTGCCCAAGCGATCGCGAACGGCGCGGGCGTTTTCCGAAATCCAAATAATGCTGCCATCTTTGCGATAAATCTGCGATTCAAAGCCGATGACGAGATCGTCGGCGTGCAGGCGTTCGACAAATTGCGATCGCGCTTGGGGTAAAACGTAGAGTTGATGCTCGATATCGGTTAGTTCGCTGAGTAGTTCGCTGGGCGAGGAATAACCGTAAATTCGGGCTAAAGCTGGGTTTGCACTCAGATATTTACCGTCGCGGGTGGTTTGAAAAATCCCTTCTATGGTGTTTTCAAAAATACTGCGATATTTGGCTTCTGCTTCTTGCAAGGCTTCTTCGGCGCGCTGGCGCTCGGTAATATCGAGCATTAGCCCTTCAACGGTTAAACCGCTAATGCTAGCTTGAGTCCCCTGTTCCCAAATCCACTTGATTTCACCTGTGGCTGTCATCAGGCGATAGGCGATCTGATAGGTGCGTTTGTGCGTTGCTTGCAAGACTAGGTTTAAATCTTCTGGATGAATCACTTGAGTCAGCAAAACTTGTCCGCTTAACCACAGGCTAGCTGGATAGCCTGTCAGCGCCAAACATCCCTCACTGACAAATTCCATCACCCACTCCTGTTGTTGATAACGACGGCGAAAAACCATTCCAGGCAGGTTCTCTAATAAAGTGGTCAAAACGCGCTGGCTCTCTTGAAAGGCTCGTTCGGTTTGTTGGCGATCGCTAATATTTCTGACAATGGCTTGAGTGAGTAGGGTAGAAGGATCGAGCGCTTGCAGGGGAGGACGTTTCGCCGCAGCGGGTGCCAGTTTGCGCCAGTTTAAGAGGTTGAATTCCTGTACCCGCATTGAGCTTAAACGGAGTGGCTTTCTTTGCTGGCAGGAAAGGTAGGACAAAATGGTCTGGGTACAAAATAAAAAGGGTTTAACGAGGCAGTGGGTGGTGAGCCAAAGGGTAACGATGGGTGTAAAAAGGCTCAAGACAATCATCAGACGATACTCAAGGAGCAAACTTGACGACCTGCTGACACTGAAGGCTGGCTCGTAAAGGGCGATCGCTCCTTCGGGTTGGTCTGAAACCACCAGGGTAACGGGCTGTGGCGAGTTGAATTGGGGAGATTGGGCGCTCATCTTGACGATTGATTCCCGATGGCGGCGCGTCTCGCGATCGCGAGTCAGGTTTTCAGCGGCGGCGATAGGCAGTAGCAATGGTAACACTAAGGCGATCCGTAACGATCGACGAAGATAACCATTGAGATATTGGTGCGTCAAGACTTTGAACCACATGGAGATTAGGGCGCAACGAGAATAAAAGGCAAAGTCCGGTTAATTTCTCATTTTTGATGAGTTGAATTTAAAGGGAGATTGAAGCGGGGTAAATCAAATATAAAAAGATGAATCAATCGGATTGAAGAGATGCAAATCTAGCAACAACGAATAGGGGCTGGTTGAGATTAGACTGCAACTTTAGCCTAAACTGTGTACATCCTGACAATTTTTGGGATTTTTTTTTGTCAGAATTCCATCAACGAGGAATCGAAAAAACTGATACGCTAGAAGGTTTAGGAATATGAGCGCGATCGCTTGCCGTCAATTCTTTGGGGCGAGGAGGATGCTTTTGGAAATACAAAGATGCTCTGGATTCTAAAACCAACACAAGGTTTTTGATGAGTTTTTTTAGCAACCAGTAGCCACAACAATTACAATAAAAAAGTGGCAAATTAAAGATTATTCATTGAGTTTCCTCTATAGCAAGTTCATCCAATCGGGCTTTGTCGTCGTTCCAGATTGTATAGTAAGACTCCATTTTGAGTTTGTATCTTTCTACACTTCAAATTTTAAGTT